>JAZSCI010000172.1:0-6422 GCA_045602865.1 Acutalibacteraceae bacterium | reverse complement strand
GATCCAACTCCTTGGCTCACAGAACGACATGGCTACGATCCGACTTCACCAACCATAGGATAACCTGCAATAAGACCGTTTGCGATGCACTCGCGAAGTCCCTTTTCAACTGCAGGGAAGAAGTTCTTCGGAACGGCGCCGCCTACAACCTCATCAGATGTGAATACGAATTCCTCTTCGCCCATATAAGGCTCGAAACGAATCCATACATCACCGAACTGACCGTGACCGCCGGACTGCTTTTTATGTCTGCCCTGCTTGTCAACAACCTTGCGGATTGTTTCTCTGTAAGCAACGCGGGGAGCAGTGAGAGTAACCTCAACACCGAATTTATTTTTAAGCTTGGAAACAATGCTTTCAAGATGCTGCTCGCCTAAGCCCTCAACAACCTGCTCCTTTGTTTCCTTGTTTGTATAGAAGTTTAATGCACCGTCTTCCTCTGAAAGTCTGCTGAGACCTGAGGAAACCTTTTCTTCCTCACCCTTCTTGACAACATTAACTGCCATTGCATAGCAGGGAGCAGGGTAGTCAACGCCTTCAAGTACAACGGGTGCCTTTGCCTCGCACAGGGTGTCACCGGTCTTGAAGCCTGAAAGCTTTGTAACAACACCGATATCACCGGCAACGATTTCTGTGGCATCCTCCTGCTTTGCGCCCTTAACGAAAACGATTTTACCCATTTTCTCTTCTTCCTCTGTACGGGAGTTGTAGGGCTTGACAGCACCGGTGATTTTACCGGAAACAACCTTGAAGAAGGACATCTTACCAACGAAGGGGTCAGCAACTGTCTTGAAGCAGATAGCTGCAAGCTTGCCTGCATTGTCACATTCAAGGTCAGCCTCTCCCTTAGGTGCGGGAGCAAGCTTTACGATACCGTTCATAAGAAGGTCAACTGCATCAGCGGTATAGCCTGAGCAAGCATATACGGGAACAACAGTACCGTCTGCAACACCGCGTGAAAGACCGAATACTATTTCATCGTGGGTGAATTCCTCACCATCGAAGAATTTCATCATAAGCTCATCATCAGCAGTAGCAACCGCCTCTGTGAAAGCCTCGTGAATTTCGGTAATAGCGGCATCCTCGGGCATAGCAACCTCGGCAGCCTTGCCGTCTGTGTATTTGAAAGCCTTGTTCTGAAGGAAGTTTACATAACAGTCAACAACGCCGTTTACCATATAGGGAACAACAACGGGACAGATTGCAGTGCCGTATTTTTCCTTCAGTGAAGCAAGTGTTTTGTAGAAATCACGGTTTTCACCATCACACTTTGTAACTGCGATGAACTTTGAAAGCTGCTTTCTGCCTGCGGCACGAAGAGTTTTTTCTGCACCAACGTCAACATTGTGACCTGATGAGAGAACTACAACAACTGTCTCTGCGGCACGAAGACCTTCACTTCTGCTGCCCTCAAAGTCGAAAAGACCGGGAGTGTCAATAATATTAACCTTTCTGTCGCGCCACTCGAAGCAAGCGAGAGCGGAAGAAACGGATACCTTTCTCTTTTTCTCCTCAGCATCAAAGTCGAGGATTGTGTTGCCATCAGCAACTCTGCCCAATCTTTCGGAAGCACCTGCAAGATAAAGCATAGCCTCGGCAAGAGTGGTTTTACCTCTGCCGCCGTGACCGGCAATAGCTACGTTTCTGATGTTTTCTTTTGCATAGGTTTTCAAGATAAATTCCTCCCCGAAACAACGGTAAATGTTTCCGTTGCGGATTATATTGTAATTTCATTGTATGAAGTATCAATGATATATTTGTTATTTTAGCACATATTTTTTCGCGTTTCAATGATTTTTTTGAGTAAAATGTAAAATTATCTATATTATATAATAAAGGGGCTTCATTTTTATGTAATATGTAATGAATTTTGCGATATTTATAATTTTCGTTGAAAAATCAAAGCAGATATGATAATATAATAAATAATGAGTTTCTATGCTCTGAAATAAAAATCAAATAAGGAAGGACTGCCTTTGTCACTTCCGCGGAGGAAAATATATGAACGAATACAAAATGAATGAAGCAGGTATGCCCACACCACCCCCAATGGTGAAAAAGCCCGAGGACAAAAAGCCTCAGGGCTCGGGTAAATTCAATAAAAAGCTTTTGATTATTATACCTATTATAATAGCAATTGCAGTAGGCGCAGTTATAGCTGCCGTTCTTCTCAAGGATTCCAAGGATAAAACGGATGAAGCCACAACAAATCCTGCTCCCATAGTTGTTACGGACAGTAATGGTGTTACAGTAACTGATGCACAGGGTGAGCCTGTAACAGTTATCCCCGAAACAACCGTTGAGAAATACACAGATGAAAAGGGCGAGGTACATACTACTATCGTTTATAAAGAGGTTACCGTGCCGGTGGTTGTTACAGATAAAGAGGGTGAAACAGTAACCGAAAAGGATGGTGAGGTTGTCACCGAGATTCATACAATGGTGCCCACAGCCCCCGCTACCAATGTACCCGGCAAGCCCAATGTAATCGGCACAACCATAATTGCCGTTACAGACGGTCAGGGCAACACCACTCCCGATGATCAGGGTAATATTCTCACAACAATTGCAGAAATTACGGAAGCACCTCCCGTTGTGGTTGAGCCTGCAAAGTACGATTGGAAGGACTCCCAGGGCGGTACAGCCGCAGACTATTTCTCAAGCGTGGAGCCCCTTGCTGACGGAGGATATATTTCCGCAGTTGTTACAAACTCAAAGGATGGCTCATATAGTGATTTTGCAGAATACAAGTACGCAGTACCCTTTACTGTGCTTACAAAATACAAGGAAGACGGCAAGATTGACTGGCAGACAGTTGTAGGAAGCAAAAAAGGACTTGTTGCATTACAGTCCCTTGTTCCTACTGCCGATGGCGGCTTCTATGCAGTTGGCTACGGCAAGAATGTTGGCGGAGTAAACGGCAAGGGCTATTATGACGGAGCCGTTTTCAAATTCGACAAGGATGGCAACGAGCAATGGCATCAGGTTTTCGGAACAACTACGGTTGACCTTTTCAATGATGCTTCTCTCACAAGTGACGGTGGAGTTGTTGTAGTAGGCTCTGTAGGTACAAATGACAAGGATGCGGCAGGCTTCGGCAAGCCCGCCCTTGAATCAGCAGCCTGCGTTGTAAAATATGCCGCTGACGGCACCCTTCTCTGGAAGGATATCGTAGGCGGAAATCAGGACTCCTTCACAGGTGTTGCAGAGGTAACTGACGGAAGCATTCTCTGTCTTGGTAACTTCTATTCAAATGAGATTTTCAAAAAATTAGGCGGCACAGACAGTGCGGTGCTTAAATACAGTGCCAACGGTGAATATCAGCACTATGCTTCAATTTCAGGCACGGGCAACGAGCATTTCAGCGGAATCACTGCTTGTAAAAATGGCGGTGTATTGGTTGTAGGTAAATCAAATTCCTCTGATGCAGGTGCTACGGAGAGTATTTTCGTAGGGGATTTATCCTCAAGAGGTGGCTATGATGCTTACATTGTCAAGCTTGACAACGACCTTACTATAACCTACGCAAAGCCCTTCCGCGGACAGAATGATGATGTGTTCACAGATGTTGTGGAAAAGGAAGACGGCTCCTTTATCGTAACAGGTCACAGTAACTCCTCATCCCGCGATTTCAAGGGAATTACCACCAGAGGCGGCGATGATATTATAATTGTCTGCTTTGACAAATACGGCACCTTCTCCTGGAAGCGCTCCTTCGGCGGCTCAAAGGATGACAGTGCCAACGCAATATGCCTTGCCCACGATGGCGGTTATATTGTTGCAGGTAAAACCTTATCAAAGGATATTGATATGAAAGGAATTGCACAATACGTAAACGGCAAAGCCGTTGGTGTGATTATTAAGTTTCCCGAATGATTATTATTAAATGTGATTTAGTCAACGGTACAACTGCAGTTCCCTCGGATATAATCGATAAGCACTTAAAGCTTGCCTCTGCAGCAAGCTTTAAGGTTTTGCTTTTTATTCTCAGAAATCCCGAGGGCACCTCTGATGCGGAGCAGATTGCTCTTTGCACAGGACTTACCGCAGAGGATGTGGAGTACTGTCTTGAATTCTGGCAGGCTAACGGAGTTATAGAAATAAACGATACTCTTGTAGCCCAAGAGGATATAAAGAAAACTATTGGAAATGTAAGTATTCAGTCTGCAACCGAAAAAGAGGTGACTGAAGAAAAGCCACAGAAAATGCCGGTGAAGGCTCTGCCCTACAAAAGACCGACTCAGGGTGAAATTGCTCTGCGTTTAGGGGAGGATGAAACACTTTCCTCACTTTTCAGGGAGGCTCAGCTTGTTCTGGGTACCTTCGGATATGATACGCAGGCGCTTTTGCTTATGATGTACGACTATTACGGCTTTTCCGCAGAAACCATTATGCTTCTGCTCAATTATCAGGCAAGTGAAAAGCGACTTGCAGGCTCTTATCTGAAGAAAAGGGCAGAGGATTGGGCAAAGCGCGGTATTGATAATTTCGATATGGCAGAGCACGAGGTATGCTGCCTTGAAAAAATCCGTAAGGTATACGAGGAAATAAAGGCGGTGGGGGATTACAAGGGTGATATTCCCGCGCCCAAAATTGAAAAGGCAATCCGTACCTGGGCGGTAGAGCTTGGTTGTTCCTCGGAGCTCATAAAATTTGCCCTCAATAGAAGCAATCTTGCAACCGCAGATACCACAAAGCTTTTGAAAAAATGGGTGAACAGTGATATTACCACACCAGAGCAGGTGCTGGAAAGGGAAGCAAGGGCTATTCCCGGTCAGGTGGAAAAAACCTACAATACTCAGTCTGTGGGGAAAAGCAGTGTTATGGATTGGATAAAAAAATACGAGCAGGAGAATAAGTAATGAAATTTTCCGAATTAATTTATACAAAGGCAGAGAATATTCTCAAGGAGCGCCAGCAGCAGGCAGAGGCTCTTGCAGAGCTTCGCCGCAAGGAGTTTATACAGAAATATCCTCAGCTTGTCGATATTGAAAATGAAATGAAGGCGGCGGCTCTGTATGTTATCAGGAGCATCGGTGCAAGCGGTGAGAAGGTAGATATTTCACAGATTGCACAGAAAAATCTTGAGGCGCAGGAAAAAAAGAGAGCCCTTATGAAGGAAGCAGGCTATCCCGAAAATTATCTTGAGCCTGCATATACCTGTGGCGTGTGCAGGGATACGGGAATTTATAACGGAAAGCTGTGTCAGTGCCACCTTAATCTCCTTCGTGAGCTTTCTGTGGGTGAGCTTTCCTGCAGTCCCGTTCTGGCAAAATCCACCTTTGATACCTTCGACCTTAAGTATTACAGTGATGTGAAGGAGCCTTCCTTGGGCTATTCACCCCGTGCAATTATGGGCGGTTCTCTTGAAATGCTCAAAACCTACGCGGAGAATTTTAATTCCCAGAGCCCCAGCTTCTTTTTCTGCGGCGGCACAGGTCTCGGAAAAACCCACCTTGCTCTTGCAGTATTCAATAAGGTTACCCAAAAAGGCTTTTCCGTTTACTACGACTCTGCTTCAAAAATTCTCAAGCAGCTTGAGAAGGAGCATTTCGGCAGAAGCAACGGAAATCTGGAGGAGGAGCTTGAAAAGTGCGACCTTCTGATTATCGACAATTTAGGCGCAGAGTTTTCCACACAGTTTTCAATTGCCGCAATAAATGAGCTTGTGGACAATTTTGTCCTTGCAGGCAAGCCTATGATTATAATTTCCAACTACGGCGCCGCAGAGCTTGAGGAAAAGTACGGACAAAGGCTTACCTCAAGACTTAACAGCTTTGAAATTATCAGCTTTTTCGGTGAGGATATCCGACAAAGGCTGAAATAATAAAATAAAAAAGAAAGATTTGAACATTTACATAAAAAATGTTCACAAGGAGGAACAATTATGTTAAAAGGTATTCCGAACATCATTTCACCCGAGCTTCTCAAGATTCTTGATGAAATGGGACACGGGGATGAAATCGTTATCGGCGATGGCAATTTCCCTGCTGCTTCAAATGCAAAAAGACTTGTGCGTTGTGACGGTCACAATGTGCCCGAGCTTCTTGATGCTATTCTCAAGCTTTTCCCGCTTGATACTTATGTTGACAGCCCCGTAATGCTTATGCAGACAACAAAGGGCGATCCTACTCCCGTTATCTGGGCGGAGTATCAGGAAATTGTTGACAAGAACAACGGCGAAACAAAAATGTCCGAAATTGAGAGATTCGCTTTCTATGACAGAGCAAAAGAGGCTTATGCCGTAATCGCCACAAGCGAAATGGCTCTCTATGCTAACATCATCCTTAAAAAGGGCGTAGTTACAGAGTAAAAAGAGGATGGAACAACGATTAGCTACCGGTCTCCGGCGGGTAGCGGATAGCGGTTAGCAAATAGCGGATAGCAAATAGCAAATAGCAAACATTTAGTGGAACTACCCA
>JAZSCI010000171.1:0-6362 GCA_045602865.1 Acutalibacteraceae bacterium | reverse complement strand
GCTGCTGCAGCAACAAAAACAATTTTACTGAATTTCTGTTCTTTTTTCTTTTTCTTGCCCTTTGCCAAAACCGTTACCACCTTTCCTTTTATGCTTTTTTCCTACTCCTAAAATACACAATAAATTATACACATAGTTTCGGGATTTTGGCAAGACCTTTTGAGCGATTTTTTTGTTGAATTTGGATATTTTTTTTGAAAAAATGCCACATACATCAAGCGCTTTCTGAAATATGTTTTTTATAAGGCGGAAAGGGAAGCTCAGTACTCTGTAAATTAGACGTAAAAGCTTCCTTATATAGAAAACAAAAAGGTCAGTCAGCTTCATAACGGCAATGCCGCAGGAAAAATAATAGAAGGCTCCGCCTATGAGTATGCCTATGAGAATATACAGGCGTACTTCACCCTTGTTCACGGCGAGTATGTAGAAATATCCGAGAATGGCGGCAACAATACAATAAAGTATATCAAAGAAAATGTGAGCAGCTCTTTTCTGTGTGAAGGCAAGTCGTATTGCCCTGAATAAATCATACAGAACACCTAAAATAAAGCCTGCACCAAGAGAGGTAAAAAAGATTACTGCTTGCTCGCCTGATGAGATTGTATACATCAGCGGAAAACTCTTGAGAAAAATGAAGCGGATCTGTCGGCGGCATTGTCCGTGTAGGAGAGTGAATTGATTTTACCCTCAATGCAAAGCTCACCGATTTCTAAGGAAAGCTTTGTAATATGAAGCTTTGTGCCCTGAATGGTAAGCTCTCCGTATTCTGTGGAGGCGGTAATGGTTTCCTCATCAAAGCCGCCTACATCAGTTACCCCCGATACAGACAAGGAGCGTCTGTCCTCTAAAATACAGTTGTGGGGAAAAAGTCCGGTTCTTTTGTCATCTGCCATAAAAAATCCTCCTGTTGAAAAGTCCTGAAAAGACTTTTTTACTTGTTTTCTGCAAAATTTACAGACTGTCGAGAAATCTTCATAACGCTGCATTTTTGATATTGAGTTACTGTTGTAAATATATTATTTACTCCTTACCTTTGTACATATATGCTGATATAGGTTTATCGACAGTATGGGAGTGAGCACAATGTGCTCACTCCCATACTATGTCCGATTAATCGGTAATATGATTGTTTATGTAAATTAAATGCAGGAAGAAAAAATGCTTCCGTGTGTAATAACTGCCTTGATTTTTACATTTTCATCAAATAAAACGAAATCCGCATCACAACCAAGGGCGATTCTTCCTTTATTTTCGATTCCCAATACCTTTGCAGGTGTGAGAGTTGCCATTTTTACGGCACTGTGAAGGGGCACGCCCACTTCCTTATACATATTTCTCACACAGTCACACAGTACAGCGGCACTCCCTGCAAGAGCAGAGCGGTCTGCCAGCTTCATTACATTGTCCTCATAAATTACGGACATACCGTTTTCCTGAGTGTAAACGGTATTTTCTTTTATGTCACTTGCAGAAAACTCCAGACCATCTGTAATGAGGTACATACCCTCATCACCCTTTGATTTGTAAATAAGGCGCAAGAGCTCCTTGGGTAAATGTCTAAGGTCACCGATTGCCTGAACAGTTACCTCATCAAGGGTAAGCCCTGCCTCCACAACTCCTGCGGTACGGAATACACCTGTTTTAAAGCAGGAGCTACAGGCATTGTAAATGTGGGTTACATCGGAATAGCCGTGCTTTACGGCTTCTTCAACCTGACTGAAGCTTGCGGCGGAGTGTGCCACGGATGCTACAATTCCTCTTTCACGAAGCTTGTCGCCTAATTGCAGACACCCCTCACATTCAGGAGCGGCACCCATAATGAGAATTTTGTCCCAGAGTGAAAGAAGTCTGTCGGGAATGTCCTTCAGGGGGTTGAGTATATTTTCGGGACTTTGCGCACCCTTATATTTAAGGTTAAGGTAAGGTCCTTCCAGATGAACTCCTAAAATTGTGGCTTTTTTACTTTTCTCACTTGCCTTCTTTATGGATAAGATAACCCTTTCAAGCTGCTCCAGAGGAGCGGCGAGTGTTGTGGGAACAATTGAGGTTGTGCCGTATTTCAGGTGTGCCTCTGCCATTTGTACAATATCATCGGGATTTTCACTCATAGCACTTTTGTTTCCGCCTCCGTGCACGTGAATGTCAATAAAGCCCGGAGCAAGATAGCAGTCCTTGCAATCAAAGACTGTATCACCATCCTTTAAGGGGGGAAGCTCTCCCATATAAGCTATGGTGCCGTTTTCCGTACCGATGCAGATTTTTTCCGTTCTGTCTGGGAAAACCACATTTCCGTTAATGTAATAAATCACGAATATCACCTCTGGAATTATTTTAAAAGGATATTTATTTGTTGTCAATAAAAAATTTCTTATCTGCCTTTTGTGACAGATTTTTGCAGGCTGTCGGGTTTATAATTTACAGGTAAAACGGAGGTGATGAGGATAACTGTTTATATAGATGTGCTTGTGTCCCTGAATATTGTATTTACATATCTTTTTATTGTTGTTTCACGGCTTATTTCAAAGCTGCCCACAAGCAAGGCGGGGGTTGTGATAGCCTCCTTTCTCGGCGGTTTATCCTCTCTCATTATATTTGCAGGGGATATGGGCGGAGTTTTTTCTTTTATATATAAGCTTTTCACTGCCCTCGTTATTGTGGCAATTGCATTTCTTCCCAAAGCCCCGAAAGCCTTTTTCAAAGCCTTTATATCCTTTTTCCTCGGGAGCCTTCTTTTCGGTGGCGGAGTATATTTCGCTCAGGCTACCTTTCATCCCGAAAACATTATATGTGTCAACGGGATGGTTTATTTTGATATGAGTCTTTTGTTTCTTCTGGGTTCTGTAATAAGTATATACGGCATATTTCTTATAGCCAATGAGCTTCTCGCCAAATATGTTATCAAGGGAGAAAGGTGTGAGCTTGAAATAACAATGCGGGGCGTAAGTGTCAATATTACCGCCCTTATAGATAACGGAAACAGTCTTACGGATATTGTAAGCGGCAGACCTGTGATTGTGGCAGAGCTGAAGGCGGTGCAGCCTCTTCTCACCCTTCGAGAAAAATGCTTTTTTGAAAAAGCGGATTACAATAATGTACCCTCAACGCTTGAGGAGAGAATAAGGCTTGTGCCTTGTCAGAGTGTGACAGGGGATGATGTTTTGCTGTGCTTTACTCCCGATATTGTCCGTGTAAGCTTTTCGGATAAAAGTGCTCAAACATCTTTCTGCATTGTGGGAGTTACTAACAAAAGCTTGTCTGGAGGTGATTACAGAGCACTTATGAACAGGGAAGTATGTAATAACGGGCATTTAAACAAAGTATGAGTATAAAAAACTATATCAAAACCAATAAAGGGTGATTTTATGAATATTTTAGAAAGAATAAAGCTGAAAGGTTATGAGCTTCTGGGAAGGCTGGGACTGAATACTGTTTTTTACGTGAATAGCCCACAGGCATTACCACCGCCTCTGTCAGCCGAAAAGGAGAGGGAGCTTATAGAGCTTCTCGGTGAAAATGATGCTTATGCAAGAAATAAGCTTGTGGAGCATAATCTCAGGCTTGTAGTATATATTGCGAAGAAATTTGAAAATACAGGTATAAACATAGAAGACCTTGTATCTATAGGCTCCATAGGATTGATAAAGGCGGTAAATACCTTTAAGCCCGATAAGAATATAAAGCTCGCTACATATTCATCAAGGTGTATAGAAAACGAAATACTTATGCACCTTCGTAAGGTTAATCAGCAAAGACTTGAAATATCTCTTGATGAGCCGCTGAATGTTGACTGGGACGGAAATGAGCTGCATATATCGGATGTTATGAAAACCCACGGAACGGAAATAGATGATAATCTGGAGCGGGAGGATGAAGAGCGAATACTCCATTCCTGCATAAAGGAGCTTTCTCGCCGTGAAAAGCTCATAATGAGTATGAGATTCGGAATGTACGGTCAGAGGGAGTATACACAGAAGGAGGTTGCAGATATTCTGGGTATATCCCAAAGCTATATTTCACGGCTTGAAAAGAGAATTTTGCAAAAACTGAAAAGGGATATAGAGAAACAGACCGTAGGAAGCTGAAATAATTTTACCGAAAAAGAAAAATATATTGCCAAAATCTGAGAATTGTATTAAAATGGTAAAAAATGGATGAAGGAAGGCGTTTCTGTGAACAGAGCAGAGCTTTTATTCAAGGCAATTGACATTATCGGTAATCCTATACAGAATGCGGTTCGTTTCAAAAATGTGGTATGCAAAAAAGATATACCCTATGGTGAGCTTCCTGCCAACAAGGGCGATTTGTATTACAGAGAGGACATAATATCCGATGGTGAAAAGCACCCTGTAATTCTTTACTATCACGGTGGGGGATTTATCAAGGGTGACAAGAAATATCGTGTATCTGTCAGTGAGTTTTATGCAGATAAAGGATATTTTGTTTACTGTGTGAATTACAGACTTGCTCCCGAGGGAGGCTTCAGGGAATTGATGCTGGACTGTGTCAGCGCATTGAATTATGTTACCGACCTTTCCGAAAAATACAATATAGACACAGATAATATTGTTGTAACGGGTGATTCCTCAGGTGCCTTCATAAGCTCCTATGTGACTGCTCTTTGCTTTGATGAAGCACTCCGCAATGGCGTTAATTGTATTGATTTCAAGGTGAATATCAAGGCGGCTATGTTTATGTGCGGCATTTATGACCTTGAGGTGCTTATGAAGGGAACAACACTTTTCGGCGTAATCCCCGTAACCGCAAAAATGTTTATGCAATTTGATTTGAAAAAGGATTTTTCGAATCTGTCAGAATACGAATATTACGATTATCTTTCTCCCTCGGATTTTGTAAATAAAAACTGGTGCCCCGTATTTATATGCTGGGCAGAGGATGACATTATCTGTCAGAATCAGGGAGAGCCTATGGCACAGAAGCTCAAGGCGAATGCGCCTTTGTGTGAGACTCACTGCAGTAAGGGCATGATAAATAATCATTGTTACCACCTTGTACTTAACGGCAGTAAGTATGCAAAGGATTGTATGAGAATGTCCGTAGAATTCCTGGAAAAGGTTCTTGTAAAAGAGCCTGCTATGGTTGAATAATTAAATAGAGATAACCAGACAGGGTGTTGTGTTCAAAGTAACACAACGCCCTGAGTTTTTTTATTTCTTTTTAATTTTATTAAGCATAGCATTTACCTGAAGAATCTGCTCTTTAGAGAACTTATTGCCTGTCATCATAAATGTACGCTTGATTGTGAAGCCCTTTACCATACCAAGGAGAGATTGGAGCATACTTTTATTTACCTTGCCGAAGCTGAAGCCCATAACCTCTGCCTTGCCATCCTTTGTACCCTGGGACATAACATTCTTGAAGAGAAGAAGGAGCTTTACAAGAGCAATTTTACCCTTGAGTGTGGACATAATGTCACCGATGGTATCATTGATTGAATAGTAGCCTACGGGTGCGGTGATTTCAAACCAGTTGATAACCTGGTTTTCTTCCTTCATAATGTAATCCTCGTTAGGCTTATCTACCTTGTTGATGGTAGCAGTGTCGCAAAGGTCACCTGCCTTTGCTTCAATGGTAGAAGTTCCTTCGTTTTTAACTTCAAAGTAGAAGAAGGGGAATTTACCCTTTGTCTGCTTTCCTACACTTTCGCCGTTACGGAAAAGCTCAACCTCAGGACAGTTAGAATAAACAGTAACCTTTGTTACATCCTCTACTCTGTCAACATACCTCTTTGAGCAGATATGTACCATTGGCTCGGAATTAAGCCATGCCTTGTAAGCATAGAAGGAGTCTTTTTTGTACTGTCTGTCAAAGGTAACGAGACCTTTATGATTCATTCCGTTTTCGCCGCCCTCTGCACGTGCATCTGCGGCAAAGTCAAACATATTCCATACGTGAGTAGCCCAGATATAGGGGCGCTCTGCAATCTGCTTGATAAGCTCCTCGTGGTAGTAGCTCTGATATTCCTCGGTATAGTCACCCTGGGTAGGCTCGGAGGTGTGCCAGTTGAGAGCCTCGCAGCCGTACTCGCTTAAGCCGATTGCCTTATTTGGGTATTTCTTGTGGAAATCATCAAACCATTTGCCGTTCATATCCGTAGTGCCGCCATACCAGCCGAAATAGTGGTTGTACGAAAGCACATCGCTGATGTGAACGTACTCGTTATCCATTGAGCACATTGTAACAGTAGCAATTGTTGTAAGTCGGGTTGAATCCATTTTATGCACAAGGTCATTAAGATCCTTGTGGTTTTTGATAAGGTGGGGATCATCTGCACCTGCAATTGTGATTTCGTTTGAAAGTCCCCAGAAGCAAATTGAAGCGTGGTTGTAATTCTGTGCAATAAG
>JAZSCI010000170.1:0-2814 GCA_045602865.1 Acutalibacteraceae bacterium | reverse complement strand
CTTCTTGACAGAATAGATGAAAATAAAATTGATGCCGCAAGTGCGGTTTCAGGCTGCGGTCCTGCGTTCGCATATATGTTTATTGAAGCTCTGGCAGACGGTGCTGTTGAATGCGGAGTGCCGAGAGACAAGGCAATGATGTATGCGGCAAAAATGCTTTCGGGCTCTGCCGATATGGTCTTAAAAACGGGAAATCACCCGGGTGCCTTGAAGGATGCCGTATGCTCCCCCGGAGGCACAACAATTGCAGGTGTGCACGCACTTGAGGACGGCGGCTTCAGAAGTGCCGCAATGAATGCCGTAACTTCTGCTTACAAAAGAACACTTGAATTAAAGTAACAGAAAAGGACTGTATCAATCACAAATGTGATTTACGATACAGTCCATTTAATTTACTGTGCTTTTAAGCCTGTAAGTTCTTCAAGAACAGGCAACTCATAACACGGAAAATATATATTCCAAATTTCATTGTTTCTGTTAATTTCCAAGACACAATATGATTTACAATGTATGTTGCCGTAATTATCCGAAGTAAGCTTATACTGTTTATACTCACCTTTATTGAAACGTTCCTCTTTATTCCAAGAAGCAATGCGAATATGCTTTTTTACAGTAAGGATACGCTGAATGTCAGACCTGGAAAAAGCATACTTCCCTTCCGGATTTGCAAGATAAATATTTTCCGAATCTGCAAAAATCTTATATTCGGAATTATAATACTGCGCCAATGATTTTTCGCAAACTTTGATTTTTCCGTCTTTAACCTTATAGAAAAAAGAAAGCACATCAACAAATTTAGCGGTTTCAGGAACAGACAATTCAGAATAAACAGTATTAAGAACACTATCCAGCTTAGAGAAAGCCTGTGTACTTTCGTCCTTTTGCAAAACCGTACTTGCCTTTTTGTTGCTTATAAGCTTGAGAACCAGCCACACAACGACACATCCACCTGCAAGCCAGAACACCCACGGCGCATTCTGATATGCAGCATCAATTGTCAGGCTGTCACTTCTTGCCAATGCCTTAAATAAGCTTGCAACAGCAATTGCCCCGGTTACACCGCACGCACCCTGTAAAAATCTGAATGGAAGCGGCAGCTTTGATTGTTCTACAACATTACTCACCGTTTCACCGGATTCCTCCAGAATTCTTGACATCCCGGAAGATGTTCGGAGAACTAAGAATTCTTCTCCGTTCGGTTCTGCATTTTTCTTATTATCAGTAAGATTGATTCCTAAAAAAGGCTTCATTATATATCCCTCCGTGTTTTTATTATACCACAGTTTATATTGAAAAGCAAAAAACTGTGATAATTAATAAAAACCATATATTGTTATAAAACACCGAAATAACAAATAATAGTCGATTTATTATTGTTCACATATTTCTGTATTTACAATAACCGAATGGTTATAACACAATAATATTATACATCTGTTGTGATATGATGTCAATACCAATTGGTTATGAAAGATGGTGTCAGCGTGGATAATTATTATCCAAGATTGAGGGACTTGCGTGAGGACCACGATATGTCACAAAGAGAGGTTGCTGAGTATTTGGGAATGAAGCAACCGCAATATAACCGTTATGAACGGGGCTTGCGTGATATTCCCACTGATATTCTGATACGGTTAGCCCAATTATATAATACAACAACCGACTATATTCTCGGAAGAACCAATACCCCTTAAAAACTTAAAGCGATGTGCTTGATGCACATCGCTTTTTTGTATTTATCAGTTTCTTGAATTTGAGGTTGTGCGAAGAGTTACGTCGTGGTAGCCGCCCTCTACGATACTTACGGAAGAAACAAGAGTAAGCTTTGCTTTTTCCTGTAATTCGGGGATTGAAAGAGCACCGCAGTTGCACATTGTTGACTTAACCTTGTAAAGGCTCTTTTCAACGTTGTCGTGAAGAGGACCTGCATAGGTTACATAGGAGTCAACACCCTCTTCGAAGGAGAGCTTTGTGCTGCCGCCAAGGTCATATCTCTGCCAGTTACGTGCACGGTTGGAGCCTTCACCCCAGTATTCCTTAACGTAAGCACCGTTAACCATAAGCTTGTTTGTGGGGCTTTCGTCGAAGCGTGCAAAGTATCTGCCGAGCATTACAAAGTCTGAACCCATAGCGAGAGCAAGTGTAATGTGATAATCGTGAACGATACCGCCGTCGGAGCAAACGGGAATATAAATACCTGTCTTTTCGTAGTATTCATTTCTTGCGTTAACAACGTCAATAATAGCTGTAGCCTGGCCTCTGCCGATACCCTTTGTTTCACGGGTGATACAGATTGAACCGCCGCCGATACCTACCTTTATGAAGTCTGCGCCTGCTTCTGCAAGGAAAAGGAAGCCTTCTCTGTCAACAACGTTACCTGCGCCTACCTTAACGGTGTCACCGTACTTTTCACGGATCCACTTGATTGTATTAGCCTGCCAGCAGGAATAACCCTCAGAGGAGTCAATGCAAAGCACGTCTGCGCCTGCTTCAACAAGTGCGGGAACACGCTGTGCAAAGTCACGGGTGTTGATACCTGCGCCTACCATATATCTCTTATCAGAGTCAAGAAGCTCGTTGGGGTTGTTCTTATGACGTGAATAGTCCTTACGGAATACGAAATACATAAGATTACCGTTTTTATCAACAATGGGAAGTGAGTTGAGCTTGTTGTCCCAGATGATGTCGTTTGCTTCCTTGAGTGTTGTTTCTGCAGGAGCGGTAATGAGCTTTTCAACGGGAGTCATAAATTCCTTGACCTTGAGGTCGGGGCTCATACGGCTGACACGGTAGTCACGGCTTGTTACAATACCC
>JAZSCI010000169.1:0-9006 GCA_045602865.1 Acutalibacteraceae bacterium | reverse complement strand
GTACTACTCTTGTTGTCCGCGATTTGTTTTATAATATTCCGGCTAGACTTAAATTTCTGAAAAAGGATGTTCAGGAAGGGAATTATATTGCGGCACTTCTTGAAAAAATCGCGATTTCTAATCCTGAAATATCCTTCAGATTTATAAGAGACGGAAAGCTTCAGTTCAGTACACCCGGTGATGGTGACTTGAAATCTGCAATTTATTCTGTTTTCGGAAGAGAATTTACAGAGCAGCTTATATCCGTTAATAATGAGTATAACGGTGTTTCTGTCAGTGGTTATGTCACCAAGCCGGTTAGTTGTCGTAACAGCCGTTCTATGCAGATGTTTTATGTGAATGGCAGATATGTAAAGAATATTACATTTATGTCGGCTCTCGAGGCTGCTTACAAAAATTCTGTTATGGTCGGTAAGTATCCCGGGTGTGTGTTGTTTGTGAAGCTTCCCCTTGAAGCTGTTGATGTCAATGTTCATCCGGCTAAAACAGAGGTCAGGTTTTACGATGAAAAAAGACTGTTCGATTGCATTTATCACGGAGTTGCTTCTGCACTTGAAGAAGATACAAGCAGAGTTCAGGCAAGCTTCCGAACTGCAAAAATCTTTATGGATGTGCCGGATCGTGGAGAACAATTAAAAATAAAGGATGTTACACCGTCAACTCCAACAATCCCAATAACGCCAACAATGTCTACTAACAACAGTGCCGCTCAATTCAACATCAAGGAATACGGCAGTCCTGTCACGGGAGTCACAAACGAATTACATTCTCCTACAGAAAAGGACCGTCTTCGTTTGGATTTTTTGAATGATGAATATTTAAAGCCTGTTGAGAAAACGATTGTTATTGAGAACAACGAGAGTGATACAAAGTATGACACAGAAGCAGAAGCTCCTGTTATAAATATTCCCTTAACAAAAACAGCGGAAATAGTAGAAGAAGCCGTGCCTGAACCCGAGTACAGATATATAGGAGAGGCGTTTAGTACATATCTTATGGCAGAATATGAGGGTAAGCTTGTTTTCATTGATAAGCATGCAGCCCATGAACGCATTCTTTTTGAAAAACTAAAAAAGGAAGCAGGTAAGCAATCACAGTATATGCTTGTTCCCGTAACAGTAAATCTTTCGCCTGATGAGTATAGTGCAGTCATTGAAAACCTTGATTTACTTAATGGTATGGGCTACGAAATAGATGATTTTGGTGACAGATGTGTAAAAGTAAGCGCTTGTCCTTCGGAGCTTGTGGATTGCAGGATTGATGAGATTGTTACCGAGGTAGCAGGATATCTTGCTTCTAATATTAAAACCATGCTCCCTGAAAAGCTTGATTGGATATATAATTCAATGGCTTGTCGGGCTGCTGTTAAGGCAGGGAATTTCACTTCGGATTACGAAGCAGAAAAATTCGTTGGCGAGGTTTTAAAAAGGACTGATATAAGATATTGTCCTCACGGAAGACCTGTTCTTATTGAAATTACACAAAAGGAAATTGAAAAACAGTTCGGCAGACTTGTTTAGGTGATATTGTGAAGAAGAAAACTATTGTTGTTGTCGGTGCTACTGCATCGGGTAAAACCTCGTTAGGCATTAAAATATGCAAGGCATTCAACGGTGAAGTAGTTTCTGCCGATTCAATGCAGATTTATAAGGGGATGAATATTGCTACCGCAAAGCCAACCGAAGAGGAAATGGATTCTGTACCACATCATCTCATAGATTTTCTTGATGTCACAGAGGTTTACAGTGTAGCAACCTATTGTCAGGATGCAAAAAAAGTGATTGATGATATTTGTGCCAGAAATAAGCTTCCGGTTATGGTAGGAGGAACGGGACTTTATATAGATTCCTGTGTATCCAATACTATGTTCCTTGGCTCGGAGGATTTTTCCCGTGTAAGAAGTGAGTTGAATGCAGAGCTTGAGGAGAAGGGGATAGAAGCCCTATTCAAGGAATTGACACTTGTTGATCCTGCTGCTGCAGAAAAAATTCACCCTAATAACACTGTAAGAGTGCTCAGAGCCTTGGAGGTTTTCAGAGCTACAGGAAAAACTATAAGTCAGCAAACGGCTGAATCACATAATGAAGAATCTGATATCGAGCCCTTGTTTATAGGTATAGCATACAAAGATCGCCAGTCTTTATATGACAGAATAAATAAGCGGGTAGATATAATGCTCGAAAACGGTTTGCTTCAGGAGGCAATCGATTTTTATAAATCAAATCCTTCTGATACTGCCGTAAAGGCAATCGGATATAAGGAGCTTAAGCCCTATATAGATGGCAAAGAGGATTTATCTGCTTGTGTAGAGAGGCTTAAACAGGAAACCCGCAGATATGCCAAAAGGCAGATTACCTGGTTTAAAAGAAACGATAAAATTAATTGGTTTTATGCTGATGAAGAATCCCCGGATGAGATTTTTGATAGAATCTCTGTTATTATAAATGATTTTTTGAAGGAGGAATAAAAAATGGCTGAAAAACACAAGAAAAAAAACAACGTGTTATGGGTAAGCGTATTGAAGCGATTTGGCGCTTTTTTATTCATAGCCTTTCTTTTCTCCTTTTGTGTGTATCAATTTATCGAGGTTAAAAATTCCGAGATAAAAAAAGAAATGGCTCTCCAGGTTACAGAGTATGACACGGTAAAGCTTAAGGCTTTCGTTGTCCGTGATGAGGAATATATAGAAAACTCCCACGATGGTACGAGTGTTTCCTTCGTGGAGGATGGTGAGCGCGTTGCCAAAGGCGATACGGTGTCAATTGTTTTTGATTCCCCTGAGGATGCTGATTTGTACCTTAAAAGGAAGCAGTTAGAGAGCAGTATTGAGCATTATACAGATTTATCGGGACAGGTTAATTTCCAGAACATCAGCATAGAGTCTTTTGACAAGAGAATAGATGATAATCTGCATGCTTTTCTTGATTCTGTTGACAACAGACAATATGCTCAGGCTGTGTCAGGTGCACAATCGTTCAGAGATTCTCTTACAAGTAAGCAGATTGCAGTTGGTCAGGATCTTGATTTCTCATCTGCAATAAAAAAACTGCAGAAGCAGCTTGATGAAGTAAAGGACACAGATTTATCTTACAATGAGATTTGTGCAGAACACGCCGGTTATTATATTAGTGGTGCAGACGGATACGAGAGAGCAATTGATTATTCCAAGCTTGATGAATTAACCGCTAAGGATGTCTCAAAAGTGTTGAAATCCAAAGGTGAAAAGGTTGGAGAGGATGTTGTAGGTCGGTTGGTTTCATCATTCAAATGGTATTTTGTCTGTGTTGCCGATAATGCGGATATTTCAGATTTATCCTATAATAAAACCTACTATATAAATATTCAGTCTAAGGGTATTTACAGATTACCTGTAACAGTTTATAAGCTATCCGAACGTTCTTCGGAAAAGGATGTATTGATTCTGTGTTGTGATAATATGAGCGAGGAGCTTTCATCCTTGCGTATAGAGGATATTGAACTTATAACCAAGGAATATACCGGATATAAAATATCTAATTCGGCTATCAGAAAAATAGATGGGGAATTGGGTGTATTTATTGTCCGCGGTAAACTGATGGGCTTCAGAAAGGTTAATGTTGTCCACTACGGAGAAGATTATACACTTGTTAATAACCCTAAAAATTCAGATGATTATATCCATATTTATGATACAGTTGTTACAGAGGGAGTTGATTTGAATGCAGACAGAATCGTTGGATAAAGCCCATTTCGATGTCATATCCGATAATATCAAGTACATTCGCGCTAAAATCGAAGATGCGGCTATTCAGTCAGGCAGAAGCAGTAAGGATGTCAGATTTATGGCTGTAACCAAGACTGTTTGTGTTGAATATATTAACCACGCTATATGTAACTGCGGTATAGATTTGATTGGTGAAAACAAGGTGCAGGAGTTTCTTATGAAAAAGGATTTCTTGCTTCTTGATAATGTTGAGAAGCATCTTATCGGTCACCTGCAGACAAATAAGGTGAAAAAAATTGTCGGAGAGGTTGATATGATTCAGTCGGTCGATAGTGTCCGTGTGGCAAAGGCGATTTCTGATGAATCGGTTAAGCTCGGTATAATGTCGGATGTTTTGCTTGAAATAAATATCGGTGAAGAGGAAAGCAAAACAGGCTTCGATAAGGGTGCTTTTTTTGATTCTCTGGAACAGATTTCAGAGATGAAAAATATTTCAGTTAAAGGGATTATGACAATTCCGCCTATTTCCGATAATAGCTATGAGCTGGAAAAATATTTTTCACAGATGAATGATTATTATCTTGAAATCAAGGAGAAATCCTATAGTAACTTTGATATGAGTATTCTTTCAATGGGTATGTCAGGAGATTACTTTGAAGCAATAAAAAATGGTTCAAATCTTGTCAGAGTTGGTTCTGCAATTTTTGGACCTCGTATATACAAATAATCTGAAATTAAATAACGGAGGTAGAAAACCATGGCATTTACAGAAATGTTTAAAAACTTTTTTCATGTGGAGGGAGATTACGAAGAGGAGTACGATGATATGGATGAGGCAGAGGAGATGGAGCAGGAGCCCGAAAGAAACCGCTTCAGTCCCTTTGAAACAACCCGCTCATCATACGCATCAAGCTTGTCAACCTTTGAGCCTGATTCACGCGAAAATGAATACGCAGGCAGGCGTAAGCAGGTGAAAAAGTCTGCACCTCAGCCCGCTGTAAACGAGCAGGCTAAGATTGTGGATATAAGCACAACTGCCAAGCTTCAGGTTGTACTTTCAAAGCCCAAGTCATATGAGGAAGCAAGAGGTATTGCTGACCACCTTAACGATAAAAGAACTGTTGTTCTTAATCTCGAGGGTGCAGGAAAGGATGTTTCACAGCGTATTATTGATGTTCTTAACGGCGTTGCTTATGCAAATGGTGGTCATGTGAAAAAGGTTTCGAGCGCTATTTACATTATTACTCCTTATAATGTTGAGGTTTCAGGTGATCTTGTAGGTGAGCTTGAGAATAACGCATTGTTCTTCTGATAAGTATATTTTTGATAAAGTGGGGTATTTACTATGATGACACCATCAGATTTAAAGGCTTATGAATTTAAAACTGCAGGTAGGAATGCGTACAAGGCAGAGGATGTTGATAGCTTTCTTGCTCAGGTTTCCATCGACTACGAGAAAATGTATCGCGAAAAAATTGAACTCACCAAGAGAATGAGCTTGCTTGCGGACAGAATTGAACAGTACAAGAAGGATGAGAACGAGATTAAGCAAGCTGTTCTTAGCGCACAGAAAGCGGCTGATATTATTGTTCGCGAAGCAGAAAATTCAGTTGAGGACATAAAAAAGGAAGCAGAGGATGTTCTTGCAGCTGCCAAAAGCGAGGCTGATATCATAAAGGTAGATGCCGAAAGACAAGCTATTGCTGATTCTGAATTGCTTCTTTCTGTTGCACGCGATAAGGCAGAAAAGATTATAAACGAGGCAAAGGAAGAAGCTCACGGTATTCTTATTAAAGCTAATGATTCTGCAAGTGATACCGTTGGTGCCGCTACCAGAACTATTACAAGCGAATCCATACATTACGAGATGCTTAAAAAGGAAGTTTCGGACTTCCGTGCATCTGTACTTGCACAGTATAAGGAGCATATTGAGCTCATTTCCAGACTTCCTGATATGGCTAAGGAAGAAGCAGATAAGATTGCCGAAAAAGAGGCAGAACAGACAGCAAAGATCGAAGCAGTTGTTGATGAGATTGTTTGCGAAGATACTATCAAGGAGCCTGTTGCTTTTGAGTATATCGAGGAAAATGATGTTGAAGATGACTTTGAGTTTGAGGGTGAAGAGGTTGTCAAAACACAATTGCCTTATGATTTCTTCGCAGAGGATTCAAAGCTTGAATATGTAACTGATGAGGAATACGATGAAGAGCCCGAAGAAGCTGGTGAAAAATCCTTTACAGTTGATTTCGACGCCATTTCTCAGATTGATGATTTCAAAGAGGGTGAGGATGAGCCTTCTGAAGAAAACAACAACGAAGAGCGAACCGATTACCCTGCTGATATCCCTATCACAAGGGCAGAGCCTGATTCCGAGCAGATAGTTTCTGCGGATGATACTGCTTGTGAGGATACAGAGGAGAAAACGGGTAGTATTTTTGATTCTATTGAACGCATTGAATCAGAAGAGGAAGAAGAGGGAGAAGAGGAAGAGGCACACGAAGATGAGTCTCAGTATGATGAACCTAAGAAAAAAGGCTTTTTCCGCTTTAGAAAATAATTTACGGAGAAAAAAATGTCTGTAATTTTTACTATTTTATTTTGTGGCTTTCTGGTAGCTTTAGATCAGCTTATTAAATACTTGGTTGTCAGCTACCTGATGCCTATTCAGTATATTGATGTTATTGAAAATATCCTGAGATTCAGGTATGTTGAAAATTCGGGTGCTATCTTTGGTTCTTTTTCAGCACATACGATTATTTTAACAGTTGTTTCAGTGGTGCTTTTAGCGGTGTTGATATTTTTCCTTGCATCAAATAAAATTCAATCAAAGCTTGTTGAGATCTGTCTTTTGCTTATGGTCTCGGGCGGAATCGGCAATATTATCGACAGAATAAGATTAGGCTATGTTGTAGACTTTATCGAGCCTTTATTTGTAGAATTTGCAGTTTTTAATTTTGCGGATTGTCTTATTACTGTTGGTGCATTCCTTCTTGTGTTTTATCTGATGTTTGACTTGTTCCGTGATATAAAAAAATCTAAAAGCGAGAAGACAACGGAGAAAGACAATGGAGCAGCTTGAATTAATTGTATCTTCAGAGGTTGATGGAACCAGGCTTGATAAAGCAATTTCTCTTTTGTCTCAGAATGAGTCTGACGGTATTTCCAGAAGCACTGCACAACAGCTTATAGATGATGGTATGGTTTCGGTTAATGGCAACCTTGTTTCAAAGAAGACTATTGTACGGGTAGGGGATTGTATATTTATTAATCTGCCTGAACCGCGGTCTCTTGATGTGGTTGCTGAAAACATTCCTTTAGATATTATTTATGAGGATGAGCATCTTCTTGTTGTTAATAAACCTAAGGGGATGGTTGTTCATCCTGCTGCGGGGAATTATACCGGCACACTTGTAAATGCTCTTTTGTATCACTGTGGCGACTCCCTTTCGGGCATAAACGGAGTTATAAGACCTGGTATTGTACATAGAATTGATAAGGATACAAGCGGCTTACTGATTGTTGCTAAAAATGATACGGCGCATAAAGGTCTCGCTTCTCAGATAAAGGAGCATAGCTTTACGCGTGAATACAGATCTGTTGTTGTAGGCAATATAAAGGATGATTCAGGGACAATTAATGCACCGATAGGCAGACATCCTAAGGACAGAAAAAAGCAGGCAGTTACTGATAAAAATTCAAGGAATGCTGTCACCCATTTTCAGGTGCTTGAGCGATTCAATGGCTTTACTTACCTTAAGCTGCGACTTGAAACAGGAAGAACCCACCAGATAAGAGTGCATATGTCTTACAGAGGCACTCCTGTTGCAGGTGATGTAGTTTATGGGAATCCGAAGAAAACCTATGGATTAAACGGTCAATGTCTTCATGCCGCATTAATCGGATTTGTTCATCCGATCACCGGAGAATATCTTGAATTTGAATCGGATTTGCCGGAGTATTTTAAAAACTTTCTCGGGAGAATATCGTAATGTGTAATATATATTCGAAGTGGTTACTTGTATCGGATATTGATGGTACTCTGAACAACAAGGCTATGGAGCTTCCTGAAAACAACAAGGTCGCAATAAACGATTATGTAGAAAAAGGCGGATACTTCACACTGTGCTCAGGGCGTAACCTTGAGTCTTTGGCTATTCACTATAATAAGCTTGGTATAAAAACACCTGCCATATTTCTTAATGGCGCAGGAATATATGACTTTTCGAGTAAGGAGTTTCTGGATTATTCACCGATTTCCTTGGAGGGCGAGAAAAAAATCCTTGATTTATGGTCGGAAGACAAGCTTCTTCAGCTTACTGTATATACTCCCGATACAATTTATGTTACAAAGGGCGATGTGTACGGCTATGTCATCGCAAAGATGGATAAACTAAGCCACATCCGTTGTAAAAGCACTTCTGATTTGCCTTCAGGTAAGTGGGGTAAGGCAACTTTGTTTTCGTACAGGAGCAAAATCAAGAAGCTTCATACATATTTCACCAGTGAGGAGAACAGAAAATTGTTTGATTGCTTCCTTACATCGCCTTATTCTCTTGAGATTGTCAACGCGGGTGTAAATAAGGGCAGTGCAGTTATACGACTTGCTGAAATTCTCGGAATAGACAAGGATAAGACGGCGGCTGTCGGTGACTATTATAATGATGTTGCTATGCTTAAAAGTGTTGCGCATCCCGTTTGTTGTGGTCAGGCACCTGCGGATATCAAGGAAATATCTGAATATGTTGCTTGTCATTGTAATGATGGTGCAGTTGCTGATTTTATAAATTATATTGAAAATAAATACATCAGATAAATGGAGGTACATTTTATGGATGCTAATTTAAAAAAGGACTTAGCTAAAATTGCCTGTAATGTCCGTATGGGTATTATCGAAGGTACATTTAATGCTAAATCGGGACATCCGGGCGGTTCGTTATCAATTACGGAAATCCTGACATATCTTTACTTTAAAGAAATGAACGTTGATCCTAATGAACCTGTTATGGAAAACAGAGACAGATTTGTTCTTTCTAAGGGACACGCTGCTCCTGCTTTGTATTCGGTTATGGCACAGAGAGGATATTTTCCTGTTGATGAGCTTAAAACACTCAGAAAGGTTAATTCAAGATTACAGGGACACCCCAGTATGAATTATCTTCCGGGTGTTGATATCAGCTCTGGTTCTCTCGGTCAGGGTATTTCTGCCGCTTGTGGTATGGCTTTAGGCGGAAAGCTCAAGGGTGATGCTTTCAGAGTGTACACAATTCTTGGTGACGGAGAAATAGAGGAAGGTCAGGTATGGG
>JAZSCI010000168.1:0-3398 GCA_045602865.1 Acutalibacteraceae bacterium | reverse complement strand
GCTTCGGTTGTGGCTTGAGTGGTTGCGGCAGTAGCCGCAACCTGAATTTCCTCTGCCGCTTTTGTTGTAGCGGCTTTAGTTGTGGTAACAGAGGCTTTTTCCGTTGTAGTCTGAGCGGGTTTATCGGCATCGGTATTTCCGCTTTCGGGAACTGTAAACTCAATTGTTGCCATATAATTTGTAGGCATAGAATCCGGTGATGCCATAGCCATTACACCGAATTTATAGGTTTTTCCCGGCTGAAGGTCGGAAAAAGAACGTGACAGCTTGGATGATGCAAGAGCGCCGTTTTCCCAGGGCAGCTCAACATATCCTCCCTTATACTCATAAACTCTGTAGCAGGTTGCGCCTTTTACAGATGACCAGGACAATGTAACCACACCGTTTTTGGCACTCATACTAATGCTTGTTTTACCGGGAACAACATAATAATCAAGCATAACAGTATAGCCGCTTTTAAGATATTCAACATTAATAAAATGAACTCCGAGCTCATTACAATTATCATCGTAGGTTATCTTGTATTCCGAAGGAGCGGCAACTGTTTTATCTGTCTTTGTTACTACAACCTCAGGCTTTACCTTATCGCCCGTGTAGACATATTGCGCACCGCCGGATTGCCCGTCCTTAAAGCTGACAGATACTGCGGTATCCTCTGTGTATTCGGGCTTGATAACAACATTTTCCGTAGCGGCAAGCACGGACTGTGTGAAAGACATCACCATTATAAAAAGCGCCAGAGCTGTGCAAAAAATTCTTTTAGTCATTTTGTTTCTTCCTTTCTCTTATGCCCGGGAAATTTATGTAAAGCTTTTAATTTTCCCCAAAGGCTTTCTGTCATAACTCCTACAGAGAATAGGGAGCTTTAATAATCAATTTCAACCATCTGATGAATATCCACCTTGGGAACAGTAAATTCTGCTCTGCCGCAGGAATATTCAAAGGTCAGCTCCTCTCCCGAGGGAACAAGAGCGATTTTTGAGGGCTTTTCACATTTAACACTGCATTTAACGTTATAAAGGGGAACTGTGTCCTCAATAACCTCGGTATTTCTGCCGCGAACAGTTGTGTGAGCAAAAAGAAGATGAAGAATATTTCTGTTCTCCTTTTCCTGCCTTGTGTATGTAACCACTGCTCTGTCGGGAACATCTGCAAAAACAGTTATATCCTCACCCAGCATTTTCTTTACAATGCAGGTGAAAAGCTCCTTGAAATAAATATGTCCGTGACGGGCATAAGCCGTGAAAATATCCCATCCCACATAAGCGATATTACCGTTAATTACTGCGGCAGGAAAGGCTTTTTCGGAATTATTGGGAGCGTGCATATGTGAGCAGAAATGCTCAAGAGTTCTGTTGAAATAGGGATTTTGCATATATGCAATAATCTCCCCCTCTGTTACCCTGAACTTATTGAAATCACAACGGCATACATATTCTGTTTTGCCGTTTACCGCTTCAAAGTCGGGAACGAGATAAGTGGGCTTGTACTCATTTTTGCCCTCATACTCTGCGCCGAAATCAAGGAAAAATCTGTCATCCTTAACCAAAGCTGCTGCAGAAGCAATAATCTTCCCCCCATTGTCTGCAAAGGCTTTGATTTTTTCAACCATTTCATCCGTGCAGCCTGATACATCGGGTAAAATCAGAAGCTTATAGCCTGACAAATCTGCATCCCGGTCAATGAAATTATAAAGCAAATGATTCTCAAGGAGCATTCTGTTTGCACCTGTATCCGCATCTGCATTTCTGTTTCCTGTAGTGGCTTCCTGACTTAAAACTGCAATATCAGCAACATTTTTTGCACCGTTCAGCCAGGGCTCTCTCTCCTCAACGCGGGAATATGCCTTGCCTATAAGATTATAGGTTGACATATTCATTTCGGAAAGCGGATGCATCTGGTCACCGATTGAACACCCTGCACCGTTTGCAACACTCAGAGCAGTTTCGTAAATAAGCGCATTGGGGTGCTTGAAGCCACCAAATTCTCCCCAGCTATGATGGAATTTACCTGTCATACCGAGAAATTCCTTATCTCCGAGAGTGCGCACATAAGCGGCTGAAAGGGGGAAATGGTCGTATCCCCAACCGCCTGTGGGCAGACTTTCAAGCTCAAGATGGGTATTTGAATCAATGTAACGATAATCTCCCTTGGGGATATGTCCGCTATTATGGAAAACAGTTGCAGTTGCACTGTGCTTTCTTACAGCTTTATTGGTTTCTTCAAGATATTTGTTAAATACCTTCTCTGCAAATTCATTGGCAGCTTCTTCGTTTTCGGGATCAATACCCAGAGCCTTCATATCGCTGACACATTTTTCGCAATAGCAAAGCCTTGGAGCTATAATATCAAGGAAAATGCCGCAGGGGTTGTACTTAACCATAACCTCTTCAATCTGCCTGCAAAGGAAGTCAAGATATCCCGTATTAAAGCAAAGAAGATGGAAATGCACCTCTTTTTCATAGTCAAGCTGCTCTTCCTTATCAAGAGTGTGGCGCCAGCGCCACTCAGGGCGCTTAAGGTATTCCTTTTCATCATACCCTGCTGAAATATAAACCGGAGCATTGACACCGATTTCCTTGCAAGCCTCAAGCTGAGCGCCAAGCAAGTCAAATTTCAGTTGTGGATGCATTTCATTAACCTCAGTGGGATGATATGACCATCCGTGATGGCATTTTGAAAACACCGTAATTGAATCAATATGTCCTGCCTTTAAAGCCGCCTGAAATTGTTCCTTTGAAAAGCTGTCACCAACCGGCACAAGCTCGCTGGTATGAAAATCAAGATGCACTTGTCTTTTTCTAAGCATAACAACACCCTTTACATATAATTTATAAAATTTATTATACATCAGCTTCATCCACAATTCAAGAAGCCAACACCATAAAGGCTGAAGCACCGGACATCATAAAACGAAAAAACACACCGCTAAACGAAAGGCACACGCAAAATATAAAAGACCGGCAAATATATTAATTCTGTTTTTTGCAGTAATGTATTTACATTTTACTGTGCTTTGATATAATAAAATCAGGTAATTTCATTACCTGACAGATTTTTGTCCCGGGAGGAGTTATTATGTCAAAATTAAGAATAGCACTTATCGGCAACGGCGGTATCTGCCGCGGAAGCCACATCAAAAATTATTTTGAGGATGACAGAGCAGAGGTTGTTGCCTTCTGTGATATTATCGAGGAAAGAGCAATTGAACTCAGGGATAAATACTATCCCAATGCGGCGGTTTACACAGATTACAAGGAGCTTCTGAAGGACGAAACAATAGATTCCGTTGATATATGCACACCCAACTATCTTCATTCTATTATTGCTGTTGCAGCATTCGAGGCAGGTAAGCACGTTTTCTGCGAAAAGCCCGATGCTGTTGATGTAACAGAAGT
>JAZSCI010000167.1:0-2005 GCA_045602865.1 Acutalibacteraceae bacterium | reverse complement strand
TTTCTCTTCCAGCCGAATTTGTCCATAAAGATAGAAACAACGGTTTCCATAAGAGTAATTGAGGATGTAAGTGCCGCAAAGAGAACCAGCACGAAGAAAGCTATTCCTACAATTGTCCCCCCCGTCATACTGTCAAAAACCTTGGGGAGTGTAACGAACATCAATCCGGGGCCCTTACCCAGAGCCGCTTCATCACCGCCGGAGAAAGCAAAAACAGAAGGAATAATCATAAGACCTGCAAGGAATGCAATACCGGTATCAAAAACCTCAATCTGCTTTACAGAGGACTCAACATTAACATCCTTCCTCATATATGAGCCGTAGGTAATCATAATACCCATTGAAAGGGACATTGAATAGAAAAGCTGTCCCATAGCCGCAAGAACAGTTGTTACGGAGAACTTGCTGAAATCGGGCTTGATGTAGTAAATAAGACCATCTATTGCGCCGGGCATAAACAATGCATACACCGCAATAATTATTGTCAATACAATAAGCACCGGCATCATTATTTTGCTGACCTTTTCAATACCCTTTTCAACACCCAGAAGAACTACAAGAGCCGTAAGGGCAAGGTAAAGGAAGAAAAAGCCTATTGGTTGTGCGGATGAACCGATAAAGCTGTCGAAGAAGCCGTCCTGTGTAGCCATATGAGCCTGTCCGGAAACGAAAACCGTAAAATACTTGATAATCCAACCACCGATAACACAGTAATAGGGAAGGATTATCATAGGAACAATTGAGCTGAGTCCGCCTATAAAGCCGAATCTCTTGTCAAGCTTCTTGTAGGCACCGATAGCGCTGACACCTGTTTTTCTGCCGATTGCGATTTCCGCACACATAAGTGCAAAGCCGAAGGTGACTGCGAGAATTATATAAACGAGAAGGAAAATTCCTCCTCCGTACTGAGCTGCAAGATACGGGAATCTCCATATATTTCCCAATCCTACTGCCGAGCCTGCGGTAGCGAGCACAAAGCCCAGCTTACCGGAAAAGTTGCTTCTGTTATTTGCCATATTAAAAACCCCTTTGGAAAAATATCCTTTTAATTATTGCATAGTTCTACAAAAATTACAAGACCTAATTAATTATCTCCTTAAGCATATCAGGTCGCCTTGTTGTAATATTATCAGGGCCGAGAAGGAGAACAGAGTACATTTCCGACTTTTTGTTTACTGTCCACACAGAAACCTCAAGTCCGTTTTCGTGAAAAGCATCCACAAGCTTTTTGGTGATGTTTTTCTTGCTCATATTTATACCCACGGCACCGCTGCTTTTCACCTTCTCCACAAGGGAATCCAGGTATTCGGGAGTCTGCTTTGAGGGCTTTGCCACATCAATGTTAAGATAATATGTAACGCCGGGAGCATCCCTTTTCACAACCTCTACATCCTTAAGAAAAACGCCCGTAAAGAACATTCTGTCGGAAATGCCGTGCTTTTCTGCCAATTCCACAACGCTTTTAAGGTTGTCGGTTTTCTTTACATCAACATTTGCACGAAGTGACTCCAGCTCACTCACCTTCTTAAAGGCTTCATCAAGAGTAACCTCTCCGCCCTTGGGCTTATCGTGAGAAAGGACAGGTGTGCCGTTTTTGTCGAAATACAAATCAAATTCCACAATATCCGCACCGCAGGAAGCGCCCTTTTCGATAGCTTCAAGGGAGTTGTCCTTTGTATCCACACAACCCGTATGCGCAGTAAGGGTAAAGCCATCGGGAAGAACGGACTGCTCACCATCCTCCTTCACAGCGGCAGTGCCCCTGTAAACAAGACCTATAACAATCACAACAAGAACAATTACTCCTGCAATTATAAGCTTATCCACATAATTCTCTCCTTTTCAAGATAGATTTTCCCTCTATTTTAACCCTGTTTTGCAGAATTTTCAATTAATTTCCACAAAAAAACTGCATTAATTTTTAATATAACATATAATTTTCTGAAAATTGTTGCATATTTATTCATTTTATGGTAACATTTTTCTTATTAAAATAAGGATTTGG
>JAZSCI010000166.1:0-1822 GCA_045602865.1 Acutalibacteraceae bacterium | reverse complement strand
CGTACACTCCATCCTGATAATATGGCTGCAGGTCCTGCTTCCTATGGTATGACAGATACAATGGGCAGAATGCACTCCGATGCTCAGTTTGCAGGTTCTTCTTCAGTTCCTGCTCACGTTGAGATGATGGGCCTTATCGGTATGGGTAACAACCCCATGGTTGGTGCTACAGTTGCTTGTGCAGTTGCAGTTGAGGAAGCTTGCAAATAATTAACTTTATTTGTGAATTGCATATTTAATCATTAATAAAAAAAGTCAGACACATCATTTTGGAGTTTTCCACTATGATGTGTCTTTTTTGTCTGGATTATCTGTTTTCAATGCGCTCGCGGACACGTTCCTTCCATCTGCGGGCAATAAGCTGATGACCTGCAGTTGTGGGGTGTACTCCATCCCAAAGAAGCTTGTAAATATCGGTTTTCTCTCTGTAGCAATCGAATAAATCCTGCAGGGGAACGAAGACCGCATTGTAATCCTCTGCGATTTTTCTTGCCTTTTCCTGATATGCACCTATGCCGTTTTTGAAAAATATGTCAAGTGCCTCCTCGTGCTTTGTGCCAAAAAACGGTTCCATAATAACTATAAGGGTGTCAGGATTTACCTCTGTCACCTCATCAAGGAGAAGGCGGTATATTTTTTCGTATCTGTCAGGGCTTGAGCCGGTGTTATGCTCCCAGTCGAAAATCATATCATTGATACCGATGAGAATACTCAGTATAGTGGGCTTAAGAGTCAGACAATCCTCGTTCCATCTGCCGTAAAGGTCACATATACGGTTACCGCTTATGCCTCGGTTGATGATTTCGATGTTTTTTTCAAGGTTATCAGCAGAAAGCTCGGATGCCAGAATGTATTGGTAGCCGTGTCCGTGGATATGATTCAAATCACTGTTCCGACCTCTGTTGCCATCAGTTATTGAATCTCCCTGAAAGAGAATGACATCGTTTTCTTTAAGCTTTATCATAATTTATCACCCGAAAAAAGGATAACATTAAAAAAGGGGAGTGTCAACCATAATATGTCACTGCTTTTCTTGCGGCGATTAAATAAGAATTTAAGGCTGCAATGCATAAAGTAAGTGCAATAGCCCTTGACAAAATTATGTGAAGTTGTGTATAATTTTGTGTGGAAAAAATTAAGCAAGTATATCTTGTATTTGAAAGAAGGATTATAAAATGTCAAAAGTTTTAATTGAAACATCTGCTCGTCACGTGCACGTTTCCAGAGCTGACCTTGATATTCTTTTCGGTGAGGGCTATGAGCTTACTCCCAAGAAGGATCTTTCACAGCCCGGTCAGTTTGCCTGTGAGGAGAGAGTTGCCGTTGTTGGCTCAAAGGGACAGTTCCCCGCAGTTTCTATTCTCGGACCCACAAGACCTTCCTCTCAGGTTGAGATTTCTGCTTCCGATGCTCGTTCAATCGGTGCAGTTGCTCCCGTAAGAGAGAGCGGCGATATAGCTAATTCAGGCGGCTGCAAGCTTGTTGGACCCAAGGGCGAGGTTGAGCTTTCTGAGGGTGTTATCGTAGCAAAGAGACACATCCACCTTACTCCCGAGGCAGCTGCTGAGATGGGTGTTGAGGATAAGGAAATCGTTGGTGTTAAGGTAGAGTCCGATGGCCGTTCACTTATTTTCGGTGATGTTGTTTGCCGTGTAAACCCCAACTTTGCTCCTGCTATGCACATCGATACTGATGAGAGTAACGCAGCATTTGCAGCTCCCGGTATGATGGGCGAAATTGTTAAATTCTAAGAAAATTCCTTGAAACAAAAAAACTCGTTGCATTATGGTGCAGCGAGTTTTTTGTCGTATATTTTTAATTG
>JAZSCI010000165.1:0-1717 GCA_045602865.1 Acutalibacteraceae bacterium | reverse complement strand
GATGCTGCAATCAATGATGAGGGTATCCTTTATGTTGATTACGATGAGGAAAAGATGTGTCCTGTCAATGAGATTGTCAAGAAGAATGATATCTATTACGGCAACGAGAATGATGAGGACATACAGAATCAGCCATATATCCTTATCCGCAAGAGAATGCCCGTAGCCAATGCTATTGATTTTGCATTGGCACACGGAGTAAGCAGAGAGCAGACAGATTGTATCATCGGTGACAACGATACTTTTGAGGAAAGCGGAGAAGCCGCCAAAATCGAAGTGGATGATATGGTAACGATAGTGTACAAGCTGTACAAGAAGGATGGCACGGTACATTACTCAATCGCTACAAGGTGGTTAGAAATTGAAACAGATGTTGATATGGGTATCACCTTGTATCCCGTTGCACATTTTAATTGGGAAGAAAAAGAAGGAAGTGCAAGAGGCGAAGGTGAGGTAAGTTTCCTCATTCCCAATCAGCTCGAGGTAAACAAGACAGAGGCAAGAAGAGTTCTTACAGTTAAGTATCAGGCTTATCCGCAGAAGATTGCAGATACAAGTAAGATATCTAATCCACAGGCTTTGAATACAGTTGGCGGTGTTATTAAGACAAACGGAAAGCCCGTTGATGATGTACATAAGATTGTCGGCACAATTCCTCCTGCGCAGATGTCTCAGGATGTAGTTAAGCTTCAGGAAGACTTGATTAACATTACAAGGGAATTGGCAGGTGCCGGTGATACAGCAACAGGTCAGGTTAATCCCGAAAGTGCATCAGGTAGAGCTATTCTCGCTGTACAACAGGCTTCACAAGCTCCAATGACAGAGCAAAAGGAAAGCTACAAGAATTGGCTTGAGGATGTGGCAAGGATATGGCTTGAATATTGGATAGTCCGTTCCGTTAATGGCATTGCTCTTGAGGAAGAGGTAACAGATGCAAACGGAGAGAAATACATTCAGGTGGTGAATGTTCCTCAATCTGCTCTCAAATCGTTACAGGCTTCGGTCAAGATTGACATAACTCCGAAGGGTGTGTATGACAAATTCGCACAAGAGCAGACAATTGAAAATCTGCTTATGCAAGGTTTGTTCAGCGCACAGAGAGTAAGTGAGTTAGAAACCTATGCAGAAGTCCTTGATGATGATTCAGTTGCACCGAAAATGAAGATACAGGAAGCAATTGAGCATATCAAAGAGGAGCAGAGAAGAATCGCAATGATTGATGCAAAGGCGCAATTGTTACAACAGAGGGCTTCACAATTCCTTATGGGTGATGAGAATACACAGGCTTCGCAAATGTCGGATGCTATGATGCAGCTTCAAGCAGAACAAGACTTGCAGAAGGGCGAACAAGAGGTATCCGAAGCAGAGGCAGAGTTACCAAGTGATAAAGAAATAGATAATTAAGCATCCGCAAGGGTGCTTTTTTATATGCCGGAAATCCCTTGCCGATAAGTAGGGACATAAAAAAGCGACCAAGCATTTAAGTCGTAAAACTGTATGGAATTTTGGTGAAGCAAACACCGATTAAAAAATAGGAAGGAGTTCAGAGTATGAACGAGAACAACCTTGCACTTAATGGTGCTGAAAATGTGGAATCAACAACCACAGAGGAAATAGTTGAGCAGGTCGCAGAGCCTGAAAAGGTCTATACCGAGGAAGAATTTCAGAAGAAATTTGATGAGGCTATGGGCAAGAAAATTCCCCGAAGAGAAGCCAA
>JAZSCI010000164.1:0-3310 GCA_045602865.1 Acutalibacteraceae bacterium | reverse complement strand
TTTGTATGGGAAGAGCTTGATAGTATCTTCAGTTGACTTGTTTGAACCGAGAAGACCGAAATCAGCGTTGAAGCCGCTGCCGTCAACAGATTCGGTGAGAATATCATCAAGGCCGAGAACGATTTTAGCTCCGGCATACTTGAGAAGACGCTTTGTGCGCGCTCTTGTGTGAATATCACAGGTAAGAATACAATCAGCATAATCAAGAATTGCTTTGGCCTGGTTTGCGAAAACAACTTCGCACTCTGCGCCTGCATCTTTTACAATCTGTGAATAGTAATCAACATAGTCAACGCCTGTAAACTCGTGCTTATTCTCGCCGAAGAGTTCACGGTACTTTTCAAGAGAAAGCACGTCACTATAAGGATTTACGCCTGCTTCATCAAGCTGATCGAAGGTGATAAGGTGGTTACCTACCTCGTCACTGGGGTAGCTGAGCATAATAACAACCTTCTTACAGCCCATAGCGATACCACGAAGGCAAATAGCAAAACGGTTTCTTGAAAGAATGGGGAAAATTACGCCGACAGTGCCGCCGCCGAGCTTTTCTTTTACATCATTCGCAATTGCCTGAACACTCGCATAGTTTCCCTGACTTCTTGCGAGAATTGACTCTGTTACTGCAACAACATCTTTGTCACGCAAACTGAAGCCCTCACTTGCAGCAGCATCGACGATGCTGTCACAAACGATTTGTGCAAGGTCGTCACCTTCACGGATAATCGGGCAACGGATACCTCTTGAAACGGTACCAACTTTTCTTTCCATTGAGAACCAACCCCTTAATAAAATTTAGGTAAATTTATTTGCATTTTTAAATACATTATATTTTATCACTGTATATTAAAGAAATCAAGATTTCTGCTATGAATATTATAGAATTTTGCGAAAAAATTTTTGTGTAAAATGACAATAAGTATGCTTTTTAGCAGTTCTTTCCACTATATATAGTCTTATCAGAATTCTGTTTTTATAAAATACTCCAATAAAAACCAGTGAAACAGACACTCGAGTAATGTTTTATCGGCGATTCTGCTCTTAATTATAATTTCTATTTTCATAGCTGTCAATGATTTATCGTTTACAGATAATATAAAAGCCACCCGTTGAAGGGTGGCTGAAAGCTTGATATTATCCTACATAGGTATCATTATACCAGAATTCGTCTAATTCTTCTGTAATTACCGTGCCATCTGATAAAACAACAGAAACTGCATAAATTGATACGCAAGCCGCCTTTTTGCTTTGCATAACCGAATCCCAATAAAAGGCTTTAGTTCCTTTAGAAGCGATAGCGTATTCTGCAGTGAGTGCCCAACTGTTATTTCCTGTTGCGTTACAATACAGAAGCTCACCATTCTTATCGCCGAAAGCAACGCCTATTACAATACCCTCGATTTTTCTGTTGGTATTATTCTTTACTTCAACACCAATATATACATCATCAGAGTTTTTTACTCCGAATTCAACGCCTGTGATTGATACTACTTTTTGATCCTTAACAGTAATCTTGCAGGTTTTCTTATAGGTTTTGCCGTTTAAGGAGAAAGACGCTGTAATTGTGGCTGTACCCTTACCGGCTGCTGTCACCTTACCTGATGAATTTACGGCTGCAACAGCGCTGTTGCTTGTTGTCCATTTAACCTTAGCGTTTGAGGGGTCTGTGGTAGCTTTAAGAGTCAAGGTGTTGTATTTATACACAGTAGCTTCACTCTTACTAAGGCTGATTGTAGGCTGCTTTACTGTAATCTTACAGGTTGACTTATAGGTTTTATCCTTATAAACGATATAAGCTGTGATAGTGGCAGTACCTTTTTTAAGCACCGTCATTTTACCGTCTGCTGTAACGGAAACAACGGATTTATCGCTCGTCTTCCACTTAACGGTAGCGTTTGAGGGATATACGGTATAAGCGAGCGTACCAACCTTACCAACATAGGTTGTTACAGTAGTATTCTTGAGCTTGATTTCTGCAACGGGCTTAGTTGTTATTTTGATAGCCTTGTACTGTTCGCTGTTATACACCTTACCACCGGGAGTTTTTCCGTATGCCTTTACTCTGAAGGTATACTCTGTTTTTGAGTAAAGACCCTTAATGGTAAGAGAAGTGCCTTCTGTTTTACCTGCTACAACATAAGCCTTCTTAGAAGGGCTGTAACGGTAAACGGTATACCCTGCTGCGCCGCTGACTTTATTCCAGCTGAGCTTTACAGAGGAGCTTGTAACAGAAGATGCGGCAACCTTGCTTGTTGCGCCGGGAAGAACAGTAAAATAGCGTTTTGCAGTACCGCTGTAATTACCCTTAAAGGTTATTGTAACGGTGTACTTACCGATATATGTTCTGTTGCTCTGAACAGAAATACTATAATCTCTGCCTTTTACGAGCTTATTTCCTTGTGAATCCTTAACGGTAAGAGAGGGAGTAATGTTTTTGCCGGTATGTATAAACTTTGTGCCTGAAAGGGTTGCTGATTGGAGCTTATAAATCTTTTTGTTTGATTTAACATAACCGCACACGGTGCATTTTATAACAACACTACCGTCTTTTTTAGCTGTGGCTTTTGTGGTAGTGGTTTTGTAGGTGTGGCCCTTTGAAAGAATCTCTTGACCATCTTCTATATATCTATTGCAGTCGTTACATTTAAGCATATTTTTATATCCATCCGAAGTACATGTAGGTTCTTTATGGACATAGATACAGTTCTGATGCTTATTTTTGTTAACGCTACCATAAGGTTCGCCACATTCCTCACACACAGCTTTATTTATACATGTAGCTTGTCCACCTTTGTGTGGATTCAACTTGTTTTCTAAGTATGAATCTCCACAAGTACAAGTGTATTTAACTTCACTATAACCACCACAATCACCTTCATTTATAACAGTTTCCATATAATTAGGCTTATGTGTAAAGTCAAAGGACGAACTTGAATTATAGTGAATAGGTACAGTAACAATTTCATTATAATCACCAATGTTGATTTGATTCCATTGTGTTCTTGATCCATTATAATACACTGTTGCATTGTAACAATCGTTAAAAGCTGATTGAGCGATTTCTTTTACTCCCGATCCAATAGCAATCAGTTGCAAACGATTGTTGCAGCGAAAAGCGTCTTTCTTAATATGCGTAACAGAATCCGGAATAATTATACTGCTTATTACGCTATTTTCAAAAGCATATTCACGAATGATTTCTACAGTACCGGGGACAGTATATGATTCTATATCGCTTTCAATAGGAAACAAAACCAGTTCAGTTTTATCTTTGTTGAATAAAACACCTGTTTCGTCGCTTGAAAAATACTTG
>JAZSCI010000163.1:0-7784 GCA_045602865.1 Acutalibacteraceae bacterium | reverse complement strand
GTAAAGCCCGGCAGAAACCTTGCAATTATCATAGAAATTGCCGCTATGAACAACCGACAGAAAAAGCTGGGCTATAATGCGGCAAAGGAGCTTATGCAGCAATTGGGTATGGATTATTAATCCGTATTTGAGCTATAAATTAATACAATGTAACAAAGGAGATTTCAAAATGTACAGAATTGGTGTAGACTTAGGCGGAACAAATATCGCCACAGGTGTTATTGACTCAACAAACAAAATCATCGGCAGAGGAACAGTAAAAACAAATGCTCCCCGCCCTGCAGCGGATATTTTCGCATCCATCAAGGAAGCCGCCGATATGGCTGTAGCTGATGCAGGTATCAGCTATGATGATGTTGTTTCCGTAGGTATCGGCACACCCGGCTCCGTAAACAAGGACACCGGTGCCATTGAATTTTCAAACAACCTTAAATTCCATAATGTTCCCGCACAACAGATGCTTCAGGACCTTTTTAAGAAGCCTGTATATCTTGAGAACGATGCAAATGCTGCCGCTCTCGGCGAGGCTGTAGCAGGCTGCGGAAACGGTGTAAAGGATTTTGTTGCTGTTACACTTGGCACAGGTGTTGGCAGCGGTATTATCATAGATGGTAAAATCTATCGCGGAAGCAATTTCTGCGGCGGCGAAATGGGACATATGGTTATAAATGTTGATGGCATCCCATGTAACTGTGGCAGAAAGGGTTGCTGGGAGAAATACGCTTCCGCAACTGCACTTGTTTCTCAGGCAGTTGAGGCTATGGAAGGCAACAGAGACAGTCTTCTCTGGGAAACCTGCGAAGGCGACCTTAACAAGGTAAGCGGAAGAACAATTTTCGCAGCAGTTGACAAGGGCGATGCTATTGCCAAAGCGGTTGTAGAAAAATATCTTTACTATGTGTCTATCGGTCTTGCAAATGTTATCAATGCTCTTCAGCCCGAAATGGTTTGTATCGGCGGCGGAATAAGCGGTCAGGGTGAAAAAATCCTTAAGCCTATCCGCGATATGGTAAAGGCTGAGCGTTACAGTGTATATGCTGAAAAGCAGGCGGAGATTGTACCTGCCGAATTAGGAAACGACGCAGGCATTATTGGTGCTGCATTACTTGATGATTAATGGGGATGATACAAATGACTCCGGACTACACAGCGGCTTTACAAGAATTCTCTGTAAAGGCTGAAGCAACAGGATGCAAGGTCTTAAAGGATGAGCCCTTGAAAAAACACACCACCTTCAAGACAGGCGGTTGCTGTCCCCTTATGCTCATTCCGGAAAACACCGAGCAATTAGTAAGTGTGCTTTCACTTATTAAGGAAGCTTCCCTTCCCTTTTTCGTTATAGGAAGGGGAAGCAACCTTCTTGTGGCAGATGAAGGAACACAAAAAATCATAGTAAAAATTGCCGATGATAAAACCCCTCTGAAGCTTGAGGGCGAGGATACTATTGTCTTTCCTGCAGGAGCAAAGGTCACCGAGCTTTGTAAATTTGCACTCAGCAACTCTCTTTCCGGGTTGGAATTCGCTTACGGAATCCCCGGAACCTGCGGCGGAGCCGTATTTATGAATGCAGGTGCATACGGTGGTGAGTTCAAGGATGTTCTCACCGAAATCACCCACATTACACCCGAGCTCAAAATAGAAACTATCCCCGCTTGTGAAGCGGAGCTTTCATACAGATCATCTGTATACAAAACGAATAATTGTATTATACTAAGCGCAAGGGTTAAGCTTAATAAGGGCGACAAAACAGAAATCAAAAACAATATGGATGATTTCCTTTCACGCAGAAAGGATAAGCAGCCCCTTGAATTTCCCAGTGCGGGAAGCACCTTCAAGCGTCCGGAAGGAAATTTCGCCGGCAAGCTTATTCAGGATTGCAGTCTTAAGGGCTACTCCATAGGGGGAGCTCAGGTCAGCGAAAAGCATGCGGGCTTTGTCATAAACAAAGGCGATGCCACATCTGCTGATATCCTCAATCTTATAAATCACATTCAGACAACCGTACAAAAAGAAACGGGCGTTCTTCTTGAGCCCGAGGTAATCATAGTAAAATAAAAATTATGTCTTTCTCAACAAATCTTAAAAATGAACTTATAAGCATTGAAACCTCTGCCTGCTGCAAAAAGGCAGAGGCTTTCGGTATGCTTATTTTCGGAAGATCCTTTTCCCTTGCAGAAATATCGTTGCTCACAAAAAACAAAAAAATAGCAGACAGATATATACAGCATATAACCGACCTTACAGGTGTCGTTCCTGTTATAGAAACAACAAAGGCACAGAATTACAAAATATATGTTGAATCTCTGAAGGACAGAACAAAGCTTCTGAACTTCTTCGGATACACCGGAAAAGAGCTTAAGCAGCAAATCAATTTAGGCAATCTTGAGCAAACAGAAGAAGAATGCTGCTCAAAGGCATTCCTCAGAGGTGCGTTTCTCGTCTGCGGCAGTATAACCGATCCCGAAAAGGACTATCACATAGAATTCAGTGTTCAAAGGATAGCTCTGGCAGATGGGCTTATGCAGATAATCGACTCTCTCGATATGAAATGCGAAAGGCTTCTGAGAAATAGCAGTTGCATCGTATATAGCAAGGATGCCGCTGCATACGAGGACTTCGTAGGGCATATTGGTGCAGCCCGCGCATATATGGAAATAATTCAAATCCGTGCTACTAAGGATATCAAGAATCAGATAAACAGACGGGCAAATTTCGAGGCGGCAAATATGGCTCGCTCCATTGAGGCAGGTCTTAAGCAAATTGCCTTAATAGAATCCATTCTCGAAAAAATCAGTCTTTCCGATATGACAGATGATTTACAGCAGCTTTGCACATTACGAATGGACAACCCCGACATTTCTCTTGATGAGCTGGGAAGCCTTATGACTCCTCCCCTTTCCCGCTCTGCCGTGGGAAGAAGAATAAAAAAGCTTGAAAGCATTTCCCGGGAGTTGAATTCACAGTGAAGGAATTTATAATCAACAAAAATGATGCCAATCAGCGACTGGACAAATTCATAAGCAAGGCGGTACCTCTTTTACCTCAGTCACTTATGTACAAATATATTCGCAGCAAACGAATCAAGGTGAACGGCAAAAGGTCTGAAATATCCTACAGACTCCAGCCGAATGACCTTATAGAAATGTATATAAACGATGAGTTTTTTGAATCTACAAAGCCTAAATATGATTTTCTCGGCGCAGGCAAGAGTATAGATATTGTATACGAGGATGAAAACATCCTTCTCATAAACAAGCCGGCAGGAATACTCTCTCATCCTGATGAGGGCAATTATACCGACACGGCTATTACTCGCGCAAAGCGTTATTTGTACGAAAAGGGTGAGTATCTTCCCGATTCTGAAAACTCCTTTGCACCTGCACTTGTAAACAGAATAGACAGGAACACCTCAGGAATTATTATATGTGCAAAAAATGCTGAAGCCCTTCGCATACTGAATCTTAAGCTGAAAAACAGAGAGCTTCACAAGTATTACCTTTGTGTTGCTATCGGTAAGCTGAAAAACAAGTCAGGCTTGATAGAAGGCTATTTACAGAAAAATGAAAAGCAGAATCGTGTTTACATAAGTGACACGAACAATGGCGGCTCAAAATCTATTGCCACCGCATACAAGGTGCTCGACTATAAAAACGGACTTTCCCTTATTGAGGTAGAGCTTCTCACAGGAAGAACTCACCAGATAAGAGCCTCCTTCTCTCATTTAGGAAACCCTCTGCTTGGTGACGGAAAGTACGGAACAAATGCACAGAACAAGGAGTTTGGCGGCTACAAAAAGCAGTTTCTCTGCTCATATAAGCTTGTTTTTGATTTTACAAGTGATGCCGGCATACTTTCCTATCTTAACCACAAGGAATTCCGGGTTAATGATATCTGGTTCAAAAATGCATTCTATGAAGGAACAATTATTTCAAATAAATAATAAAGCCAAAAATTTTCAGACCAATTAATTACAAACAAAAGCCCCGAAAACGAGGATAAACCTCATTTTCGGGGCTTTACTTATAGTAGTATTTACCAATAAGCCGTTCTGTTGTTCAGGCTGATAAATCCTTATCATCTGCCGAACCATTTAATTCTTCCATTTTTATTTCATTGTTCGTGCGGGGTTTTTTGATATAACCCAGCTTGAAGAAAAAGGCAGGAAACATACTTGTTATAAGCAGTGCAGGAACAGAAATATAAAGAACACTGTCCGCAAATAGCATATAGTACATATACGAGGGACTGTTCATAAGCTTGAAGCTTTCCGACAGACTATTGTCAAACAAAGCCACAATTCCCAATACCGTAACAAGTACATTCATTATTGTTATAGTACCCAGAACAACCTTTTTGTTGCCTCTGCCCTTTCTGATTCTGCCAACCACATAGTACACGAAAGGACCTGCAAGAAAAGCACATATAAGAAGTGCCCAATAAACAATTCCCGTATATCTTTCCGAGAACCCATATTCTGCCGAATAATAAGTATAATCGTATATTAAGCACATCAAAATGTGTACCACCGCAAAAGCAAGAACAGTCGCAACTGTTCCGAGAGCAGTTTTTTTCATAAAATCACAATCTCGATTCATTAAATTTATATCGCGAAAAAGATTATTTCGCAACAATATTGATAATCTTTCCGGGAACGTAAATTTCCTTTATGATTGTCTTACCTGCAAGGAATTCCTGAACCTTTTCATCAGCCTTTGCAGCAGCAACGGCATCCTCAGAGGAAGAATCCTTTGCAATTGTAACAGTTGCACGAAGCTTTCCGCAAATCTGAACAGGCACCTCGATTGTAGCATCAACAGTCTTGGCTTCATCGTATGAGGGCCATTCAGCCACTGCAAGAAGTCCTTCTCCGCCAACAGTTTCCCAGATTTCCTCGCAAACGTGAGGAGCAAAGGGATCAAGAAGCTTTACAAATGTCTTGAGCTCACCCTTTGTAACTGAGCCAACCTCATAAATCTCATTAAGGAGAGTCATAAGGGCTGCTATTGCAGTATTGAATTTCATATTCTCGATATCATCGGAAACCTTTTTGATTGTTTTGTGGAAGGACACCTCGAGTTCCTTGGAGTATTCCTCTCCATCTATGCCAATTTCAAGAAGGTTCCATACTCTGTCGATGAATCTCTTACAGCCCTTAACACTGTTTTCGCTCCAGGGAGCAGCCTTCTCGTAGTCACCCATAAACAGTACATAGGTACGAAGAACATCTGCGCCGAGAACATCAACAACTGCATTGGGATCTACAACATTACCCTTGGATTTACTCATCTTATCGCCGTCAGGACCAAGAATAAGACCTTGAGCAGTTCTCTTTTTGTAAGGCTCATCGAAGGGCACTTCACCGATATCATAAAGGAATTTGTGCCAGAAACGAGAGTATATCAGGTGGCGTGTAACGTGCTCCATACCACCGTTGTACCAATCAATGGGGCCCCAATATGCGAGCTTATCCTTATCAGCAAAAGCCTCTGTATTATGAGGATCAATATATCTGAGGAAGTACCATGAGGAGCCAGCCCACTGAGGCATAGTGTCGGTTACTCTCTTGGCAGGAGCACCGCACCTGGGTCAAGCACAGTTTACATAACTGTCAATTTTTGCAAGGGGGCTTTCGCCATCGGAGCCGGGCTGGAAATTATCAACCTCGGGAAGGCGGAGAGGAAGCTCCTCATAGGGAACAGGAACCATACCGCACTTGTCACAATGAACAATGGGAATGGGTTCACCCCAATATCTCTGTCTGTTAAATGCCCAGTCCTTCATCTTGAACTGAACACCCTTTTCGCCGATACCTTTATCCTCAAGGAAGCCGAGCATTTTTTCAATAGAGTCAGCCTTGTTATCTGTTCCGTTAAGGAAATCAGAGTTAACCATTTCGCCATCGCCGGTGTAAGCCTCTACGGAAATGTCACCGCCCTTGATAACCTCGATGATGTCAATACCGAATTTCTTTGCAAACTCATAGTCACGCTGGTCGTGTGCAGGCACAGCCATAATAGCACCTGTGCCGTAGCCCATCATTACATAGTCAGATATGTAAATGGGGATATTCTTGCCGTTCACGGGATTTACCGCCTCAAGACCTGAAAGCTTTACGCCTGTCTTTTCCTTAACAAGCTGAGTTCTCTCAAACTCTGTCTTCTTTGCACACTCGTTTCTGTAAGCCTCAACCTCTGCCATATTGCCAATCTTGTCAGCATACTTGTCAATAAGGGGATGCTCAGGTGCCATAACCATAAATGTAACACCGAAAAGAGTATCAGGGCGGGTTGTGTAAATTCTCAATGTTTCATCAGTGGAAGCAAGCGAGAAATTAACGAAAGCACCTGTTGATTTACCAATCCAGTTCACCTGCTGAAGCTTGATGTTGGGAAGATAATCAACCTTTTCAAGTCCCTGAAGAAGCTTGTCTGCATACTCTGTGATACGAAGATACCATACATCCTTTGACTTCTGAACAATGTCACTGTGACAAATGTCACACTTACCGCCCTGAGAGTCCTCATTGGAAAGAACAACCTTACATGAAGGACAGTAGTTTACAAGTGTCTTATCTCTGAATGCAAGTCCCTTCTCAAACATCTTAAGGAAAATCCACTGTGTCCATTTATAGTAGCTTTCCTCAGTAGTATCAACTACTCTGTTCCAGTCGAAGGAGAAGCCCACCTTCTTAAGCTGAGAAGAGAATTTCTCAATATTCATATCCGTAACCTTACGGGGATGAATACCTGTCTTTATAGCATAGTTTTCTGTAGGAAGACCGTAAGCATCAAAGCCTATGGGAAAAAGAACATTATAGCCCTGCATCCTTCTCTTTCTGGAGATAACCTCAAGTCCTGAATAAGCCTTGATATGTCCAACGTGCATACCTGCACCGCTGGGATACGGGAACTCTACAAGACCGTAGAATTTAGGCTTATCGGAATTGTCCTGAGCATTAAAAACTCCGGCATCCTCCCATTTTTTCTGCCACTTTTGTTCTGTAGCGGAAAAATCGTATTTCATAATCTGTCACCTTTCTTTAAAACTGATAGTTTTTCAGTCTGATATTTTTTATTCTATAAAATCCGAAACATCTATTTCAGTTGCATCCTTCCACAGATTCTCCAGATTGTAAAAGCTTCTTGATTCTTTATCAAAGATATGAACAATAACACCATCATATTCAAGAAGCACCCATCCGGTTGCCCTTCCCTCAATGTGGTCTGCTGCCATTCCTGCTTCCTCAAGCTGAAACTCAACCTCCTCGCCCAATGCACGGACATGGGTGCCGGAATTAGCCGTTACAAGCACAAAATAGTCAGCAACTATTGTCAGGTCATTAACCTGCATAACCTTGATATCATTACCTTTTTTATCATCAAGTGCCTTGACGATTTTCTTTACTGTTTCAAAACTCATTTTATTCTCCTGTTTTCTCTCTTTTCATAAGAATCAGCCTTGCTTCGTTGTATGCATCCACTGTATCGGGATGTATTACCGCACCTTTTTTCACAAGGTCCTGAATGGTAAAGCCTAAGCCGTAAACTATTGCATCCTCCAGAGATATGAGGGCTTTTTCGCGCATAACCTCAACATCCTCATAATCCCTTTCAATACCTATAAAGTCTGCAATAAAAACAACCTTTTCAAGCAAGGACATACCTTTTCTGCCTGTAGTGTGGTAACGAATAGCATTAAGCATATCCTCATCCGTAACACCAAGCTCCTTTTCTGCAAAGGCGCTTCCGCAGATAGCGTGAAAAAGCTTTACGGAGCTTAGCTCA
>JAZSCI010000162.1:0-6653 GCA_045602865.1 Acutalibacteraceae bacterium | reverse complement strand
GTGGGTGTTTTTTTGATTTGTCAGATTTGAGCCTTGCGGAACGGACAATGCCATTTCCTACGGTTGTTTTATTTTAAGTAGAGTAATACACTATCCCCCACCTGCAAGAAGAGTTTTTTGGTATGCAGGTATTTATCCTTATTCATTTCCCTTTCTATTTGCCTTTTTCCTATTTAATTTATTATAAATATATGATATTATTTAACAGAAAAGTAAAATAGTGTAACTCAATTACAGAGGTGATTTTTTTGAAGAAAGAAAAAAAGAAAAGCAACTCAAGGCTTATAAAGCGCTTTCTACCCTACTACAAAAGCCACATAGGGACTCTCCTGTTTGACCTTTTCTGTGCGGCGCTTACAACCTTGTGTGAGCTGGCGCTTCCTATGATTGTCCGCTACATAACCGATGCGGTGACTACGGACATTTCCCTTCTGACTCCTACAGTTATTCTATCCGTAGGCATAATATATCTCATTCTCCGCATTATTGATGCGGTTGCAAACTACTATATGGCATCCGTAGGTCATATTATGGGAACAAAAATGGAAACCTCTATGCGAAAGGATTTGTTTGAGCATCTGCAAAAGCTTCCCTTCTCGTACTATGACAACACAAAAATCGGTACAATTATGTCACGAATCACAAGCGACCTTTTTGATGTTACGGAATTTGCCCACCACTGCCCCGAGGAATTTTTCATAGCGGGTGTAAAAATTGTGGTAGCCTTCATTATCCTTTGCTTTGTGAATGTACCCCTTACCCTTCTGATGTTCACCGTTATTCCTCTTATGACCGTTTGTCTTCGCTTTTTCAGGCGCCGTATGCGTGACGGCTTCAGAGAATCCCGTGTGGTTGTAGGTGAGCTTAACAGTCAGATTGAAGACTCCCTTTTAGGTATACGTGTGGTAAAATCCTTTGCCAACGAGGAAATTGAAGAAACCAAATTCAAAAAAGGCAACGAGAAATTCCTTGAAATCAAATCAAAGGTTTACAAATATATGGGCTCTCACAGCTCTGTGAACAAAACCTTTGAAGGTCTTATGTACATTATCGTTGTGGTTATGGGTGCATTTTTCCTTACTGCACAGAAGATTACCGCCGCAGACTATATTGCATATCTTCTTTATGTAGGTACACTTCTTACGGCAATCCGTAAAATCGTTGATTTTGCAGAGCAATTCCAGAGGGGTATGACAGGAATTGAGCGTTTTGCGGAAATTCTTGACACAGAGCCCACTATTAAGGACAAGGAAAATGCTCATTTACTTACAGTCAAGGATGGCGAAATTGATTTTGAGGATGTTTCCTTCAGCTATTCCGAGGGCTCCGAGGAAATTCTCAACAACATAAACATTCACATCGGCTCCGGTGAGAGTATTGCCCTTGTAGGACCTTCAGGAGGGGGAAAAACCACAATATGCAACCTTATTCCCCGATTCTACGAAATAAGCTCGGGTGCTATTAAAATTGACGGCACGGATATCCGTGATGTTACTCTCAAAAGCCTTCGTGAAAGCATAGGCGTTGTTCAGCAGGATGTTTACCTTTTCTCGGGTACTGTTTATGAGAATATTGCTTACGGCTGTCCCGGTGCCACTATGGAAAAAATTGTTGAAGCAGCTGAGCTTGCAGGTGCTCTTGAGTTTATTGAAAAGCTTCCCAACGGCTTTGAAACCTACGTGGGTGAAAGAGGTGTGAAGCTTTCAGGCGGACAAAAGCAGAGAATCAGTATTGCCCGTGTTTTCCTGAAAAACCCGAAAATCCTCATTCTTGATGAGGCAACAAGTGCTCTTGATAACGAAAGTGAATTTATAGTTCAGCAATCACTTGAGCGCCTTGCAAAGGGGCGTACTACCATTACGGTTGCTCACAGACTTACAACCATCCGTAACGCAGATAAAATCCTGGTTATCACCAAGGATGGTATTGCGGAAAGCGGCAATCATAAGGAATTATCCGCATTGGGCGGTATATACTCTAAAATGTACACAATGTATAACACAGAAAATAACTCCTCCGAAAACTGAAAGAAAGGTGATATTTATGGCAAACTTCCCCACTCCCCACGTTAAAGCCACTCCCCGGGATTTTGCAAAAACCGTGCTTATGCCGGGAGATCCTCTCAGAGCAAAATTTATTGCAGAGAGCTTTCTGGAAAATGCCCGACTTGTAAACAATGTCCGTGGTATTCAGGGATATACCGGTGAATACAAGGGTACCCCCGTTTCCGTTATGGCTTCGGGTATGGGTATGCCCTCAATCGGCATATACAGCTACGAGCTTTTCAATTTCTTTGATGTTGACAATATTATCCGTGTAGGCTCCGTAGGCGGTATCAGCGAAAAGGTGGGGCTTCGTGATATTATCATAGCCCAGGGAGCTTGTACAAACTCCCGATATGCTCACACCTTCAGGCTTCCGGGCACATTTGCCCCTATTGCAGATTACAGACTTCTGCGTACTGCCGCTGACAAGGCGGAGGAGCTTGGGCTTTCATATGCAGTAGGAAATATTCTTTCCTCGGACACCTTTTATGATGACCTTGAGCTTGTTGATGACAAGGACACTCCACGGGCACTGTGGGGCAAAATGGGTGTTCTCGGTGTGGAAATGGAAGCGGCGGCACTCTATATGAATGCGGCAAGGTCAGGAAAATCTGCCCTTACCATTCTCACAGTTTCCGACCATCTTGTTACGGGCGAAAGCCTTTCTGCAGATGACAGACAAAACTCCTTTACGGATATGATGACACTTTCACTTGAAACGGCGGTGGAGCTTAACAATGGCTAAACGAGTATTTCTCATAGTTCTTGACAGCTTCGGTATCGGAAATGCTCCCGACTCACAAGACTTCGGTGACAAGGGTGCAAACACTCTCGGCTCCGTGTGTGTTTCCGAAAAATTCAATACTCCCAATCTGTTTTCCCTCGGGCTTTCTCACATAGACGGTGTTGAATGTGGAGAAAGGTCTGCACTTCTCAGCCGTGTTGCAAGGCTTTGCGAAAAATCCCGTGGCAAGGACACTACCATAGGACACTGGGAAATTGCAGGTGTGGTATCAGAAAATCCCCTTCCCGTATTCCCCCAAGGCTTCCCTCAGGAGCTTCTTGACAGAATAACGAAAAAAATCGGAAGAGGCTTTATCTGCAACAAGCCCTATTCGGGCACTCAGGTAATTGCAGATTACGGCAAGGAGCACCTGCAAACAGGAAAGCTCATTGTCTACACCTCTGCTGACTCTGTTTTTCAGATAGCCGCTCACGAGGACATTGTCCCTGTGGATGAGCTTTACTCTTACTGCGAAGCCGCAAGAGAGCTTCTTCAGGGTGAGTACGGTGTGGGCAGAGTAATTGCCCGACCTTTTGAGGGTGAGCATCCCTTTAAAAGGACACAGAACAGACACGATTTCTCCCTCGTTCCGCCAAAGGAAACAATGCTTGACAGACTTTCCGCTGAGGGCTTTGATGTAATCGGTGTGGGTAAAATCAACGACATTTTCGCAGGAAAGGGTATTACAAAAGCCTACCGCACAGGCAATAATGCTCAGGGTATGGAAATCACATCCCGCCTGCAGAACGAGGACTTCAACGGTCTTTGCTTTGTAAATCTTGTGGATTTTGATATGGTCTACGGACACAGAAATGACACAGAGGGCTATGCCGATGCCCTTACGGAATTTGACCGATGGCTGGGCGGCTTTTTAAAGAATATGAAGGAAAACGATGCTCTCATTATTACTGCCGACCACGGCTGTGATCCCGATTTTCCGGGAACAGACCACACAAGGGAATGTACACCCTTTATTATGTACGGCAAAGGCATTACTCCCGAAAATCTCGGTACTCTTACAGGCTTTGATTTCGTGGCAGAATGTACAGAAAAATATTTACAGGAGAACTGATATGAAGGATATTGAGCTTTTAGCACTTGCCGTTAAGGCAACCGAAAAATCCTACTCCCCCTATTCCGATTGCCGTGTAGGCGCCGCACTTCTCACAAAAAGCGGTAAGGTCTACACCGGCACAAATATCGAAAACGCCGCCTTTTCCCCCACAGTATGCGCAGAAAGAGTTGCTTTCTTCAAGGCTGTTTCCGAGGGCGAAAGAGAATTTGAAAAAATTGCCGTTGTTGGCGGCAAAAACGGAGAAATCAACGGACTTTTCACTCCCTGCGGCGTATGTCGGCAGGTTATGAGGGAATTTTGTGATGATGATTTTATCATTCTTTTAGCCGATACCACAGTAACCTGCAAAAAAACCACTCTCGGGGAGCTTCTTCCCCTCTCCTTTTCACGAAAGGATGTTGAAGGATAAATGAGAATATATGATATTATAAAAAAGAAGCGTGACGGCTTTGAGCTGACAACAGAGGAAATCGATTTTTTCATTAAAGGCATAGTTGACGGCTCAATTTTTGACTATCAGGCAACTGCCCTTTGTATGGCTATCTATTTTCAGGGAATGACCGAAAAGGAAACAGTTGACCTTACAAGTGCTATGGCAAATTCAGGTGACACGGTTGACCTTTCCCTTTTCGGAAATCTCAGTGTTGACAAGCACAGTACCGGTGGTGTGGGTGACAAAACTACCCTTATTGTAGCGCCCATTGTGTCCTCTCTCGGTCTTGTTATGGCAAAAATGAGCGGCAGAGGCTTAGGTCACACAGGCGGCACCATTGATAAATTAGAGTCCATTGAGGGCTTCAGCACAAGCCTTTCCTCGGAAGAATTTTTCGCACAGGCAAAGAAAAACGGTCTTGTTGTAGCAGGGCAGACAGGAAACCTTACCCCTGCAGATAAAATTCTTTACGGGCTCAGGGATGTAACCGCCACAGTTGACAGTCTCCCCCTCATAGCCTCAAGCATTATGTCAAAAAAGCTTGCGGCAGGTGCTCACACCATTGTGCTTGATGTAAAATTCGGCTCAGGCGCATTTATGAAAACCCCTGAGGACGCCCGTGCCCTTGCAGAGGAAATGGTTAAAATCGGCAAAGGCTGCGGCAGAAATATCGGTGCGGTTATTACAAATATGGATATTCCTCTCGGAAAGAATATCGGAAACTCCGCAGAGGTTCTTGAGGCAATTCAGGTGCTTCAGGGTGGCGGTGCCGAGGACCTTAAAGAGGTTTGCCTCACCCTTGCAACGGAGATTGTTTCCCTTGCTAAGGGCATTTCCACAGAGGAAGCAAGGTCTCTTACAGAGGATGCCCTCTGCTCGGGCAAGGCATTTCTTAAATTCAAGGAATGGATTGCATCACAAGGGGGAAACATTTCCCACATCGAAAACCCCGACCTTTTCCCAAAGCCCGCTCACACAAGGGATGTGCTTTCTCCTTGTGACGGCTACATTTCAGAAACCGACACAGAGGCAATCGGTATTGCTTCCGTAATTTTAGGTGCCGGCAGGGAAACAAAGGCTGACACCATTGATATGACCGCAGGAATTACTCTCCACAAGAAAACGGGAGACAAGGTGAAAAAGGGCGACATAATCGCAAGTCTTTTCACCTGCAAGGAAAGCACCCTTGACAGCGCAGAGAAAAAACTGCTGTCGGCTATGAGCTTTTCGGATAGCCCTGCCCCTTCGCAGCCGTTGATATTTGAGATAATAAAGTAAGGGCAATACAGAAAAAATGCCGCCTTGGTGTATTCACAAGGGTGGCATTTTTCATTTTCAGTATACATTATTTACCTTACAAAAAAACACCCGAATCGTACAGATTCGGGTGTTAAGCCTTAATACTTAAAATGCAATTTTTTCTTCGATATACTTCTCAAGCTCTGCTATGGAAATACGAACCTGCTCCATAGTATCTCTGTCACGGACTGTTACGCAGCCGTCCTCGATACTGTCAAAGTCGTAGGTAATGCAGAAGGGAGTACCGATTTCATCCTGTCTGCGGTATCTCTTACCGATTGAGCCTGCATCATCAAAGTCAACATTGAATTTCTTGGAAAGAGCGGTGAAAACCTCTGTTGCCTGCTCATTAAGCTTCTTTGAAAGAGGAAGGATTGCACACTTGAAGGGTGCAAGTGTGGGATGAAGGCGAAGAACAACTCTTGTATCGTTCTTTTCGGGATCAACAATTTCCTCATCATAAGCCTCTGTGAGAATTGTAAGGAAGAGTCTTTCAACACCGAGAGAGGGCTCAATAACATAAGGAATGTATCTCTCGTTTGTTTCGGGATCAAAGTAGTCAAGGCTCTTGCCTGATGTATTGATGTGCTGAGTAAGGTCGTAGTCTGTTCTGTCAGCAACGCCCCAAAGCTCGCCCCAACCGAAGGGGAAGAGGTACTCAAAGTCTGTTGTAGCCTTTGAATAGAAGCAAAGCTCCTCGGGATCGTGGTCACGGAGTCTGAGGTTTTCTTCTTTGATACCGAGAGAATAGAGCCAGTCACGGCAGAAGCCTCTCCAGTACTCGAACCACTCAAGGTCTGTACCGGGCTTGCAGAAGAACTCAAGCTCCATCTGTTCAAATTCGCGCACGCGGAAAATGAAGTTACCGGGTGTGATTTCGTTACGGAATGATTTTCCGATCTGTGCAACTCCAAACGGAACCTTTTTACGTGTTGTACGCTGAATATTTGCAAAGTTCACAAAAATACCCTGTGCAGTTTCGGGGCGAAGGTAAAGCTCGTTTTTGCTATCCTCTGT
>JAZSCI010000161.1:0-7547 GCA_045602865.1 Acutalibacteraceae bacterium | reverse complement strand
GCATATAACCGCTTCAGCTTTGATATCACAGACAAGCTGAATACAGAAGGCAACCTTCTTGCAGTTGAGCTCGACTCAACCGAAAGGAAGGAAATCCCACCCTTCGGAAATGTTGTTGACTACCTGGTTTACGGCGGTATTTACAGAGAGGTGTGGATTGAAGAGGTAAGTGAGCTTCACATTGACAACGCATTTGTAAGAACTCTTAATGTGCTTCATCCCAAAAAGCTTCTTGACATTGATGTCACTCTTTCCGAAAGTGCAAAAGGCATCCTTACCTTTACTCTTTATGACGGTGAAACAAAAATAGGTGAAAAGTCCACAGAGTTCAGCGGCAGGGTTATCAATGCAAAATGGGCAGTTCCCGATGTAAAGCTATGGGATATTGACAATCCTAATCTCTATACTATATATATTAAGCTTAATGACAGTGATGAAATTTCCGTTCGCTTTGGCTTCAGAGAATGTCATTTCAGAAAAGACGGCTTCTATCTTAACGGAAAGAAGATTAAAATACGCGGTCTTAACCGCCACCAGAGCTATCCCTATGTGGGATATGCTATGCCCGAAAATGTACAGAAGGCAGATGCTGACCTTCTCAAAAACACACTGGGCGTAAACCTTGTAAGAACATCACATTATCCCGACAGCATCCACTTCCTTGACCGTTGTGATGAAATCGGTCTTCTTGTATTCACAGAAATGCCCTCATGGCAGTTCCTTGGTGACGGCGAATGGAGAGATATTGCTCTTGACAACGTGCGCAGAATGGTGCTTCGTGACAGAAATCATCCCTGTGTTATCCTCTGGGGTGTTCGTGTAAACGAAGGCCTTGACTGTGATGAGTTCTATGCAGAAACAAACAGAGTTGCAAGAGAGCTTGACAATACCCGACAGACAGGCGGCGTAAGAAATATGCCCTTCAGCCACCTTCTTGAGGATGTTTACACAATGAATGATTTTATCCATTCAGGTGGCGGCATCAACCTTCTTCCTCCTGCATTTGTTACAAAGAGCCTTTCTGCTCCATATCTTGTTACAGAGCATAACGGTCACATGTTCCCCACAAAAGCCTTTGACAAGGAGGGTGTACGCACAGAGCACGCACTGCGCCACACAAGAGTTCTCAATTCCGCCTACGGCAACAAAAGAACAAGCGGCGCTATCGGCTGGTGTATGGCTGACTACAATACCCACAAGGATTTCGGAAGCGGTGACAGAATCTGCTACCACGGTGTTACAGATATGTTCCGCGTACCCAAATCAGGTGCGGCAATTTACCGTTCACAGCAGGATGATGTTCCCTTCCTTGAGGTTTCCTCTGCTATGGATATCGGTGAGCATCCCGGCGGAACAATCGGTGATGTATGGGTATTCACAAACTGCGATTATGTAAAGCTTTACAAAAACGGCAAATACACAAGCACCATATATCCCAAGGATTCAAAATTCAAGAATCTTCCCCACCCACCAATGATTGCCTCTGACTTTATCGGTGACGCTCTCACAGCTGATGACGGCTTGTCACCAAAGGCAGCAGAGCTTCTTACAGATACCCTTGTTGCGGCACAAACCAAACAATGGAAATTGCCCCCACAGAAATTCCTTAAGGCGGGAGCTGCTATGGTTATTGACAAAATCCCCTTCAACAGAATGTTTGATATAGTTACAAAATATATCGGCGGTTGGGGTAATGAGCAGATAACCTATGAATTTGAAGGCTACATCAATGGCGAATGTGTCGCCTCTGTCAAGAGAACTGCCGTAACAGAGCTTCATCTTGATGTGAAGGCAGATTCCACCACACTTTGCGAGGGCAACACCTATGACGCCACAAGAATTGAAATAATTGCCCGTGATCAGAACGGAAACAGAGTCCCCTTTGCAGATTCTGCAGTAACCGTTTCGGTTAAGGGCGCTGCCACTCTTATAGGTCCTGACAAATTCCCCCTTATCGGTGGTGACAGAGCCTTCTGGATTCGTACAAACGGCAAAAAGGGTAATATTACTGTTACCATTGATGCAGAATCCATAGGCAAGGTTAAACTTGACTTGAAGAGTGAATAATACTATAATAAGCGTAGTTTGCCGAAACGCTACTGAAATTACACTATAAGGAGATAAGAAAATGAGCAAACAGCCCTATTACATTACAACAGCAATTGCATACACCTCTCGTAAACCCCACATCGGAAACTCCTACGAAATCGTTCTTTCCGATGCTCTGGCAAGGTTCAAACGAATGCAGGGCTATGACGTTTTCTTCCAGACCGGCACAGACGAGCACGGACAGAAAATCGAAGAATATGCCGCAGAGGCAGGTGTTTCACCTAAGGAGTATGTTGACAAGGTAGCCGCAGAAATCAAGGCTATCTGTGATTGTCTCAACACAACCTATGATAAGTTCATCCGTACAACTGATGAGGATCACGAAAAAGCGGTACAAAAGATTTTCAAGACACTTTATGATAAAGGCGATATCTATAAAAGCGAATATGAAGGCTGGTACTGTGTTCCCTGCGAAAGCTTCTTTACCGACTCTCAGCTTGTTGACGGCAAATGCCCCGACTGTGGCAGAGAGGTAAAAAAAGAAAAGGAAGAAACCTACTTCTTCAAAATGAGCAAATATCAGAAGCAGCTTGAAGAATATATTGAAGAAAATCCCAACTTCATTTATCCCGAAAGCCGCAAAAAGGAAATGATAAATAACTTTATCAAGCCCGGACTTCAGGACCTTTGCGTATCACGTTCCACCTTCAAATGGGGCGTCCCCGTTCCCTTTGATGATAAGCACGTTGTTTATGTGTGGATTGATGCCCTTTCAAACTACATCACAAGTCTTGGTTATGATCCCGATGGCAGCGGTGAGCTTTACAAGAAATACTGGCCTGCAAATGTTCACATTATCGGCAAGGACATTCTCCGCTTCCACACTATTTACTGGCCCATTATGCTTATGGCTCTCGGTGAGCCCTTACCAAAGCAGGTATTCGGACATCCCTGGCTTCTTTCAGGTAATGACAAGATGTCCAAATCCCGCGGTAATGTTATCTATGCAGATGACCTTTGTGCACGCTTCGGCGTTGATGCAGTGCGTTACTATCTTCTTTCCGAAATGCCCCACGCACAGGACGGAACAATCACCTACGAAACAATTATCGAGCGCTTCAATTCCGACCTTGCAAACACATTGGGCAACCTTGTAAACCGTACTGTTGCTATGAACAACAAATATTTTGACGGTGTTATCCAGGCACCCTCTGCTCCCGAGGCTATTGATGATGATCTTAAGGGAATTGCACTTTCCACATTGGGCGAGGTAACAAAGCTTCTTGACACCTACAAGGTAAGTGATGCTCTGGGCAAAATCTTCGACCTTGCAAAGCGTTGTAACAAGTATATTGATGAGACTATGCCCTGGGCACTTGCAAAGGATGAAGAAAAGAAGGAAAGACTGGGCACAGTTCTTTACAACCTTATTGAAGGTATCCGCTTTATTGCAGTTCTTCTTGAGCCCTTTATGCCCGAAACAAGCGGTAAGATTCTTGAGCAAATCGGCACAGATGTTGCTACACTTGACTCCCTCGCAGAATTCGGTGCTATCAGGTCAGGAGACAAGGTAGGCGCAGCAGTTCCCCTCTTCTCCCGTCTTGATGCAGAGAAAACTCTTGCTGAGATCGAGGCTTCTCTCCCTCAGCCCCAGGAAGAAGAGGAAGAGAAGGAAATTGTCGGACTTGCAGAAATCAACTATGATGATTTTGCAAAGGTTGAGCTTCGCGTGTGCAAGGTTATAGACTGTAAGCCCATAAAGAAGGCAAAGAAGCTTCTTGAGCTCACTCTCAACGATGGTACAAAGGAGCCCCGTACAGTTGCTTCGGGAATTGCCAAGTGGTATAAGCCCGAAGACCTTATCGGTAAGAGTGTAATTGTTGTAGCAAACCTTGCTCCCAGAACTCTTTGCGGAGTTGAAAGCCACGGAATGATTCTTGCAGGTGAAATCACCGAGGATGATATCAAGGTTGCATTTGTTGAAGGCCTTCCTGCAGGCACACAGTTAAGCTGATTATGTATAACAATATTTTTGATTCTCACGCCCATTATACGGACAAAGCATTTGATACAGACCGCAAAAATATGCTCGACTCTCTCAAGGAGTCGGGCATTTGCGGTGTTATAAACTGCGGTGCGGATCTGAAGTCCTCTGCGCTTTCCCGTGACCTTGCAGATAAGTATGATTATGTATACTTTGCCTGCGGTGTACATCCCGAAGAAACCGAAAACCTTCCCGAGGATTATATTGAGCAATTACGCGCTATTGCTTCTCACCCGAAATGTGTTGCAATCGGTGAAATCGGTCTTGATTATTATTGGCGGCAGGACACAAAGGATTTGCAGAAGGATGCTTTCGAGAAGCAGATTATGTTGGCAAAGGAGCTGGGACTTCCCGTTATCGTTCACGACAGAGAAGCCCACGGCGATACTCTGAAAATCCTCAAAGAACATAAGAGCTCAGGTGTGCTCCATTGTTTTTCAGGCAGTACAGAAACTGCAAAGGAAATACTTTCCTTGGGAATGTATATAGGCTTAGGCGGAGCCCTGACCTTCAAAAATGCACGAAAGGCAGTTGAGGTAGCCGAAATGCTTCCTCTTGACAGACTCCTCCTTGAAACAGATTGCCCATATATGGCGCCGGTGCCTATGAGAGGAAAACGGAATGATTCCTCGCTTATTCCCTATATTGCAGAGAAAATGGCTGAAATAAAAGGGATATCTGCACAGACCGTTCTTGATACGGTCACCCAAAACACCTGCCGTTTATTCAGAGTGAAGAAATAATTCTGTCACCTATTTCGTTAATAACATCAAAATCAGTTGCCTTTATATAATATTCCTCTAATTGGTCGTGAACCTGTCTTGCAACAGAAAGTCTGCGCACCGCTTCCTCTGCCATTTCTGCTTTGGCTTTTTTGAGGAATTTCAGCTTTTCCTGATTTCTCTTAAAAGCAGTTTTATCTATAAAACGGGAAGCATGGACTATTCTTTCTCCATTGTCAAAAATACGGTGATAGCTGTTTTCCGTAAATAACGCAATTTTAAGCTGAGGAATAATTATATGCTCTGTTTTAACATAAGGCAGAAGAGGACAGAAGCATTTATACACATCATATCCGTTTTCAATAGCGCAGGCGCAGATGTATTCCATTATAAAGGGTGAAGCAAAGGAAAACTCATCCTCTACAGTAACAATTCTCTCTGCGAGAGCTACAAGAGAATCATAGAAAACAACTACACCATCGGGTGTAAGGGATGACAAAAATCTCTTGTGAACCCTGCCCTTTTGGGCACCTCTTCTCCGTGGTATAAGTCGGTAAGAGAGCCGCTGGGCATAGCGCTGAAGCTTCTCATTGTCACAAAGCTTTGAGCAAATCTCCGAAGCCTCAAGCTCAAGTCGGGCAGAAACTCTCATATAATCGGCGACAAGAGAATGCTGATGCTCATTTTCCCGCTTCAGCTCCCCTATTTCACGGATATGTTCTTGCAGATACTCCTTATTCCACGCACCGCTAAGATCCACAATATGCTCGGTAACTCCGGGCATTTTTGGTTCGTACACGTGTGGCGAGGTAGCATCCATAATAGAAAAATTTTTATCGGGAACATACACAATATCAAGGGATGCAGGATCTGCTCCGCAATAACCTCTTTCGGTGTAATATCCCGCATTTTCCGATTTATCGGCAATTTTTTTCATAAGAGTGGATTTACCTGTTCCCGGACCGCCCTTGAGCACATAATGTAAGCCCTTTTCGTAAGGGTTATACATTTCTCCGAACAAAGAGCAGTATTTGTCCTTATTGTTCACTCCAAAGAAAAAGGATACAGGCAGAATCGTTTTTTCCATAAAACCAACTCCTTCAGAGCATATTATGTAAAAAAAGGGGAAAAGTTACTTTTTTCATTTATAAAAAAAACAATAAAAAAAAGTCAATGACTGCACTATGAAAATGATAGGCATCATTGACTTTTCATTTCAAAAATTATATACTTAAGGGTGGACAAAGTGTATAAATTCCAAGAAAAGAGGTACGTTATGTCACGATATGATGAAGCAAAGAAAATTTATGCTCAGTACGGAATTGACACAGACAAGGCGTTAGAAGCTCTTGCAGACACCACCATTTCCGTTCATTGTTGGCAGGGTGATGATGTTACCGGCTTCGATAGCAGAGCATCTCTTTCCGGCGGTATCCAGACTACGGGTAATTATCCGGGTAAGGCTACCACTCCCCAGGAGCTTATGGCTGACATCGACAAGGCTTTTTCTCTCATTCCCGGCAAAAAGAAGCTTAATCTTCACGCTTCCTACGCAATTTTTGAGGATGGCGAATTTGCCGACAGAGATGCCCTTGAGCCAAAGCATTTTCAGAAATGGGTGGATTTTGCAAAAGAAAGAAATATGGGTATCGACTTTAACCCTACATACTTCTCACATTCAATGGTAAAGGACGGGCTTACACTCTCCTCTCCTGATGAGGAAGTACGCGCATTCTGGGTAAAGCACGGCATTCAATGTCTTAAAATCTCCGAGTATTTTGCAAACGAAACAGGAATCCCCTGCGTAATGAATATATGGATTCCTGATGGCTGCAAGGATATTCCTGCTGACCGTTTTGCTCCCCGAGAGAGATTTCGCAAATCCCTTGATGAAATCCTGGCAACCGACTATGACAAGTCAAAGGTATATGTTACTCTCGAGTCAAAGGTATTCGGTATAGGTCTTGAAAGCTACACAGTGGGCTCTGCAGAATTCTGTCTTTCCTATTCAGCAAGCAAGGGGATAACTCCTCTTATGGATAACGGTCACTACCACCCCACAGAGCTTGTTTCCGATAAAATCTCATCCCTTCTCCTTTTCAACGAGAAAATTGCACTTCACGTTACAAGGGGTGTTCGCTGGGATTCCGACCACGTGGTTATTTTTGATGATGAAACAAAGGAAATTGCAAAGGAAATCGTATTCAACAATGCTCTTGACAGAGTGTTTATTGCAACAGATTACTTTGATGCATCAATCAACAGAATTTCTGCCTGGGTAACAGGTGTAAGAAATGTTTCCAAGGCGTTACTTAATGCACTCCTTCTTCCTGCTGATGAGATGAAAAAGCTTCAGGCAGAAAACCGTTTCACAGAGCTTATGTACCTTAACGAGGAAGCAAAGACACTGCCCTTCGGTGATGTGTGGAACGAATATTTACTCAGACAGGGTGTTAAGCCCGATTATATTACAGAAATCAAAGATTATGAAGAAAAGGTATTGGTGAAAAGAGTATGAAAAACATCTTAAATGCTCCCTTCGTGGAAGAAATGAAAAGAATCACAGCAAATATGTACCGTTTAGGCTGGGATGAGCGTAACGGCGGTAACATCAGCTATATGCTTGAAGAGGATGAGGTTGCAGAATACCTTGACCTTGACAATGTTATACGTGAAATCCCCACCGGCTTTGATGCTACATATCTTACAGGCAAAATCTTTATCGTTACAGG
>JAZSCI010000160.1:0-1999 GCA_045602865.1 Acutalibacteraceae bacterium | reverse complement strand
ATTCCGCTGCCAAAAAATCCGACAAGTTTCGACTTGTCGGATTTTTTTGTGTGCCTTCGGGCAAACGGATTTGACTTTTAAGGTTTGTTGTTATAAAATTAATACGGTGATTATGTGAAAAAAGTATTGTCGGCAATTCTTTGCCTTGCATTATTATTTACTGTCTTTACCTCTTTCAGAATTGTCAGCTACGGTGAAAAGGATAACAAAACACATTCGGATGTTGCAATTATTCTTGGTGCAGGTACTTACGGTGATGAAGTTTCTCCTGTTTTTCGTGAAAGAATAAATCACGGTATATGGCTTTATGAAAACGGATTTGTTGACTATTTGATTTTTACAGGCGGCGTCGGTGAGGGTAATGAAAAAAGTGATGCATTAGTGGCAAAGGAATACGCTGTTTCAAAATCAGTTCCGTCCGAGGTTATATTTATCGAGGAAAAGTCAACTATAACAGAGGAAAATCTTGAATATGCCAAAGAGATAATGGATGATAATTCTTTAAAGGATGCTATTATTGTGAGTGATCCTCTTCATATGAAAAGAGCTATGCTTATGGCAGAGGATTACGGAATCAAAGCCTGTTCTTCACCAACTCCAACATCTATGTATAAAAGCATCAAGACAAAGTTGCCGTTTTTAATAAGAGAAGAATTTTTTTATATTGGATATTCTATTGTCAGGATCTTCAGGTGATAATGCTGTTGCTGAAATTGAAGATTGTATATGGGATCAGGGAATATGAATAAATTTTATGCTTTGAGAGGTGACTGCAGTGAAGCTTTTTGTTGATGATACAAGAGATTTTCCTTGCGGAGATTTTGAATGCTGCAGAGATGCTAAAAGCGCAAAGATACTTTTATCAGTAATGAAATTTGAACTTGTTTCTCTTGATTACAGTCTTGGACATAATAGGGAAACGGGCTTGAGTATACTTATGTGGATGAAGGAAAATGATATTTTTGTTCCCGAAATAGTTATTCATAGTAATAATATTAAGGGGAAAGAACGGATGAAGAAATTCTGTGAAGAGAACTTTCCGGATTCAAAGGTTACTATGTGGGAGCTTTCAAAATAATTCCCGAAATAATGAAGCTACATAGTAATTTCGCTTCTTGAGAAGCGGTGTTTGTGATAGGGGAAAATATGAACAATATTGAATATTTTAAAAATGCAGGCTATGGAATGATGATGCACTTCGGTCTTTATTCCTTGCTTGGCGGTGAATATAAAGGTCGCTTCGGTGACAATTATGCAGAGTGGATAGGCTCTCATTTTGCAATACCCATAAAGGAATATGAAAAGCTCGCATCGGCTTTTAATCCCGTTTATTTCAGTGCGGATGAGGTAATACGACTTGCCAAGGATTGCGGAATGAAATATTTTGTGGTAACTACAAAGCACCACGATGGCTTTGCTCTTTTTCATTCCAAAGCAGATAGCTACAATGTAGTGGATGCCACACCCTTCGGCAGAGATATCGTTGGTGAATTTGCGGAAGCCTGTGCAAAGCACGGAGTTAAGCTGGGCTTTTACTATTCTCAGGACCTTGACTGGCACGAAGAACACGGCGGCGGATATTTGTCAAACCACATGGGTTGTTCGGGTGTGACCTGGGATAACAGCTGGGATTTTCCCGATGCGTCAAAGAAAAATTATGATATATGCTTTGAACGGAAAATAATTCCTCAGATTGAGGAGATAATGACAAATTACGGAGATGTTTTCCTCTCCTGGTTTGATGTGCCTATGACAATAAGCGAGGCACAAAGTAAGCTGATTTACAAAACAGTCAAGGCTCTTCAGCCTGATTGCCTTATTAATTCAAGATTGGGTAACGGAGCCTATGATTACGTTTCCCTTGGGGATAACGAGATTCCCGCTACAAAAGAGGAGTGGGAAAAACAAGCGCTGGTTGATCCCGATACTGTGGATTTTCAATCCATAGATGGCTTTAAGCCCAGTAAATACGGACTTTATGAATCTGCCTGTACTCTGA
>JAZSCI010000159.1:0-6607 GCA_045602865.1 Acutalibacteraceae bacterium | reverse complement strand
TGCTTGTATCGCAAAGCTTTATCTCGTTATGCAAGGGGAAAAGTCGGTGATGAAGCCTTCTTGCGCCCTCAATAGTAGAGGTGATAATGCACACACCCGTATCATCCTGTGTACTGAGCTTCACAAGCTCCGAAAGCTCTGTAAGGTCGCCCTCTGTAAAGTCCACCTTTTCGCCATCGCGCCGGAAAATCTCATATCTTCTTTCCTCAGGAAGAAGGGAAAGGGCAAACTCGTTGATTTCCTTGGTTGAACGGTAGCTTTTATTGAGCCTGAGAGTTTCTGCTCCGTATATTTCCTCAAGAAGCGAGGTATCGGTAGTGTTTATCAGGGGCAATATTGCCTGATTTGTGTCACCCAGAAGTGTTACCACCGCTCCGGGGAACATAGCACGGATTATTTTGTGCTGGAAGAAGGACAAATCCTGCACCTCATCAATAAGCACATGCTTTACGCCCGAAAGCACCGCCGCAGTACCAAGAACGGTTTTCATATACACAATGCAAAGTGCATCCTCAAATTCCAGATATCCCTGAGAAAGGGAAGCCCTGGTACGGGTTATCTCGGGGCAGCCCTTTTCATTGGCAAAATCTCCCAATATTCTGAAATAATCCCTGAGCGGATTGAAGTTTACTGCCTCTCGCACATTGTTGACAAAGGCTTCCTTAGTCTGTCGGAGCTGCCTTTTAATAGTCGCTTTTGTTTCGTACATCAGCTTATGGCGGGTATCCTCCTGAGCAAAGAAGGTTTCCAGCATACTCTGTCCGAAGGCTGAAAGTCTTTCTCCTCTGAGTCTGTAATTATAAAGCGTGTCCTCCATAAATCTGCGAGTCAGCTCCTCGCCCGATATTATAACCTCTGTTTCGGGCATAAAGGTCTCGGGATTCTCGTATTTAAAGATAACATCCTTGAAAACGGGCTTTATCTCATACACTCTTTTTTCAAGATAAGCGGCAAACTCACGGCTCAGCTTCATCCTTGCACTCTTTATGCGAAGGTCATCCTTCTGCATAACCGCTTCCGCAAGGGAATAGTAATCCTCTGCGCCCATATAGGGTATTTCCGCCTCAAAAATATTGTAAAATGAGGAATAGCTTATAGGTGTTTCCCCAAGCTCGGGAATAATGTCCGCTACATAGCTTGTGAAAATATTATTGTTGGAGAACATAACAATTTCCGAGGATGCAAGCTCCAGGCGGTTTCTGTAAAGAAGATATGCAAGTCTGTGGAAGCCCACCGAGGTCTTTCCGCTGCCTGCAGGACCGTCAATGAACAAATTCTTATCCTTGTTGAAGCGAATTGCCTTGTTCTGCTCCTTCTGTATACTGTTTACAATGACCTTGAGCTGCTCTCCCGATTTTGATGAAAGCACTCTTTTGAGAATTTCATCATTGATTTTCAGGTCGCTGTCCACATAGTATTTCAGCTTACCGTTTTCAAATTTATACTGCCTTTTCAAAAGCAGGTCACAATACATTCTGCCCTTGGGAGACTCAAAAAATGCCTCATCCTCAAAATCCTCATAGAAAAGAGAGGCTATGGGTGAACGCCAGTCACACACATAAAGCTCAAAGGTTTCAGGGTCCTGCAGAGCACGAAGTCCTATATAAATGGTACGAGGGGCAAGGGCGCCCTTTGCTTTCAAATCAACTCTGGCAAAATAGGGCTCGTTCCTGAGCTTTTTATAGAAAAATATATCGTTGGCGGCTTCGTTGGCACACTTCATCATTTTTTCCATTTCGTGATGCACCGTTGTAAGCTCCATACCTGAATACATACCGCCGTTAGGATTGTCCATATTAAAATCCTCGCCCTGAATTTTTATTTCTTCACGGCAGTCGCGGATAACACCTTCAAGCCTTATAATCTCACTTTCAAGAAATCGGGAAACAGAAAACGCCTTCTGCTCCTCTGCTGCTCTGTCCTTATCAAACATAAAAAGCCCTCCTCCGATTTATAAAACATTGTACGCCTTTTGTATTAAGCTGATTGCTACCAAAGGGCGTATCCCTCATTGTACTATATTTCTCTCATATATGCAAGTTTTTAAATAAACTTGCATATTCAGGATTTTCGGAAAAGCTGTCTCAATAAAAAAGGTGTTGCATCCGCAGATACAACACCGAATCAATAATTTTTATTTGCCGACAATTTTATTACAAAGACCTGCATCATCTGTGATAATGCCATCAACACCATATTTGAACAATCTCTCAATAGTGCTGTCCTTGTTTACTGTCCAGGGGTTAACCTGAATACCTGCTCTGTGCGCTCTTTCAACATAGAGTCTTGAAACACACATATAGTAGGGATGAAGGGCATCTGCGCCGATTTCCTTACAGAATTTTACGGGGCGGGGAGCAATTTTCACAGAAATAAGCTTGTCGGGAGCATAAAGAATACCTGTTTTGCAGTTTTTGTCAATCTTCTTACAAACCACAAGTATTGCGGGGTCAAAGCTGGAAATAAGGAGCTTATCAAAAAGACCGTGGTCCTTTACCGCATTGATTGTTTTCTGTGCAAGCTCTGAGCCTGCCTCACCGAAATGCTCACTCTTAAGCTCGATGTCAAGCACCTTCATTTTATCTCCCATTTCCTCGCTGAGTGACAAAAACTCATCAAGGGTGGGAATTTTAACGCCCTCAAACTCAGGTCCCTTGTATTTACCGAAGTCATACTGGCGAAGCTCCTCAAGAGTCATATCCTTGATAGCTCCCGTTCCTGTGGATGTTTCATCAATTGTGAAGTTGTGACAAACAACGGGGATACCGTCCTTTGTAAGATGGATATCCGTTTCAAAACCGTCACAGCCGATTTCCATAGCCTTACGGAAAGCCTCAAGAGTATTCTGTGGCGCAACAAGATTTGCACCTCTGTGAGCTATAACATTACAATCCTTCATAACGGACACCTCTCAAAACATAATAAGCAAGTCAAAGCCTTGCTGCTCTTAATATTATACAATAGCGCCTTGTACCGTGTCAACTTGCTTTTATTTTCTTTTCTTTAACAATTTGTGACAAAGCACACCTGCAGTAACGCAAGCGGCTACACCGCCTGCAATAAGTGCACATTTGGGTACAAGCATTCCGTCTGCATCCCATATAAATGCCAGCTCGTTTGCAACTCCGCCGCCTACAATATCCTTGTAGGTATAAAAGCGTGTTTCATAGGTGCCATCCTCATTAATGTCAAAAATTCTGACACCCCTCTTGCGGTCTCCGTAGCATCTGAAGGAAGCGCAGGAGGTCTGTATAAGCTCAATTCCGTCAACATTTCCTATAAAGCAATTTGTATGGTCGTGACCGAAAACAACCGCCTTTACATCGCCACATTCCTTTATTGCATCAAGCTGACCGCTTTTCTGAGAAACCACACAAGGGTATTCACCCATAGAGCCCTGCACATTTGCCTTCAGCTTAAAGTATTTTCCATCGGGGCCTTCAACGGCACCTGCAGTGCCCTTTTCACATTCCTCAAGAAGCTCAAGCTGTTCAATCATAGGAATGTGCTGGAACATAAGTGAAGGCACAACCTGACCGCCGTTTTCTTCCTTGAGAAGGGCGGATTTTTTCTTGTACCACTCCACTGCCTCGGGCTTTACAAATTCATAGCCTCTGTCCTCTTCCTTGTCTTGCCAGGCAGAGTCAAGCATCCATATATTGAATTTGACCTTTTCCCCATCCTCGGAATAAATTGGGATATTATATGTAGCCACATCGGGGGCTTCCTCATCATCCATTCCTATGCAATAATCATAGGCTCTGTAAAAATCAGCCTGCTCCTCCTTGGAGAGTCTGTTTCTGTCATCGTGATTTCCGTAGAGCATTGCAAAGGGAATTTTTCGCTCTTCAATATGAGAAACCAGCTTATCAATAGCGGTTTTCATAGCCGCAGCCTCACCCTCCTTGTCGTGAATGACAAGGCGGCTGCCGAATCTTGCATCACAAAGGTGATTACCTAAAATATTGTCACCTGTAAGAACAATCAAATCAGGGTTCAATGTATCATAAGCCTTGTTAAGCATACGAATCATTGTTGGTCTTACAACCTGCAGGTCCTGAGCATCACTCACCTGCATAATTCTTATTTTTCCGTTTTTGAATCTGATATCCATAGACTCACCTCAGAGATTTTTAAATTATATCAAATCGGGAATAAGCAGCTTTGCTATGCCGAAGTAAACAAGCAGGGAAACCGCATCCACAATTGTTGTGATAAAGGGACTTGCCATAACTGCAGGGTCCAGCTTCATTTTCTTGGCAACAATGGGAAGGAAGCAGCCTATAAACTTTGCGCATATAACCGTAGCACACAGAGTAAGGGCAACGATAAGTGCCACATTACCTGTAATTCCGGGAGTTTTAAGCAACATTCCGTCAATAAGGACAATTTTCGCAAAGCAGGCTACCGCAAGGGAAACACCGCAGAGAATGGATACACGGAATTCCTTCCACATAACCTTGAAAACATCCTTTACATCCACCTCACCCACGGAAAGACCACGGATAACGGTAACAGATGCCTGGCTACCTGAGTTACCGCCCGTACCCATTATCATAGGAATAAATGCGGTAAGAACAACAAGCCTTGAAAGTGCATCCTCAAAGGATGAAATTATCATCCCCGTAAAGGTTGCAGAAAGCATAAGGAGTATAAGCCATGGAATACGGCCCTTCCAGAGCTCTGCAACAGAGGTTTTAAGATAGGGCTTATCCGTAGGAGCAATAGCCGCCATTTTCTGGAAGTCCTCTTCTGTTTCCTCCTGAATAACGTCAATAGCGTCATCGAAGGTTACGATACCCACCATACAATCCTCTTTATCGAGAACGGGAATAGACACCACATCATATTTATCGAAAAGGAGCGCAACCTCCTCTTTATCTGCAAGGGTTTTAACAGTAATGGGATTGTCATCCATTACATCCGACAAAAGCTCATCATCATCGCAGGTCAACAAATCCATAGCCGTTACAACACCTAAAAGCTTGTGTCTGTCAATAATATAGCAAACGTTTACCGTTTCTGACCTGTTACCCCGTGATTTGATTTTCCTGAGAGCTTCACCTATGGTCATTTTCGGCGAAAGACCGATATACTCAAGAGTCATAATGCTTCCCGCACTGTCCTCGGGGTAGTTGAGCACCTGATTGATCGCCCTTCTCTTGTCTCCTGCGGCTGACAAAATTCTTTCAACCACATTTGCAGGCATTTCCTCGATGATATCAACAGTATCATCAATAAACATACCATCCATCAGGCTTTTAAGCTCATTATCGGTAAACGCCTCAATAAGCACCTGCTGCTGCTCGGGCTCAAGATATGAAAAGACTGTTGCCGCATTTTCCTTGGGAATAAGCCTGAAAAGAAGAACCATCTGCCTCTCCTCAAACTCAGGAAGGAGAATTGCAGTATCAACAGGATTCATTGTATCAAAAATGCTTTTTATAGCCTTATATTGTTTCTCGATTAAAAGTCTTTCGTAGACCTCTTTTGTCATTTTTTCTTCCTCCTTTACTTAAATCGTATACGAGGGTGAAAAAGCAAATAAAAAAACTGAACCCCACGGGGATTCAGCGCAACTAAACATAATAAAAGGGCAAAGTTATCCCTTATATACCGTTAACAGCCGGAATAAAATTCAGACTGCAGTTCCGCTGTGTTCATATTATTGCAACTTCGCCCGTGGCCACTACTGCCTGAATCCATCTGTTGTCACACTCCTTGTGTCTGAAAATCTGATATTAAAGGATAGCCTTTTTTTACCTTTTGACTACCCTTTAATATACCTTATTAATTAAGAATTGTCAAGGAAAAACACTACTCAACCGTTACACTTTTCGCAAGATTTTTCGGCTTATCAATATCTCTGCCCAGAGAGTGTGCCGTATAGCAGCTGATAAGCTGAAGGGGAAGCACAAAAAGGGATGGACTGTACTCCGAGGGCACATAGGGAAGGGTGATAACACTCTTTACCTCGCCTAATGAGGGTGTACCCTCACAGACTATTGCGTACACCTGACCGCCTCTTGCACTGACCTCGCGGATGTTTCCGAGACTCTTACAGAAAACCTCATTGTCGCTTACGGGGGCAAAGACACTTACGCCCTCATCAATGAGAGAAATTGTGCCGTGCTTCAACTCTCCCGAGGCTATTGCCTGAGAATTAATATAGCTTACCTCCTTCAGCTTCAACGAGCCCTCAGAGGCGGTGGCAAAATCCTGCAATCTGCCCATAAAAAACACAGTATCCTTTTCTCCGAGAAGGGAAGAAAGCTTTTTTGCGCTATCCTCGGAAATTTCTATGCCTTCCCTGATTTTTTCCCACAGTCGGGAAAGCTCATTTTTCATAATCCGTGCCTTATTTTCCTCAAGAAAGCCGTTTAACTCGCCGAAATATATTGAAAGAGCGTACAATACCGCAAGCTGGGCACTGTATGCCTTTGTGGTGGCAACGGAAACCTCCTTACCGGCCTTCGTATAAATAATATTCTCACTTTCCCGTGCCATAGTACATCCCCGCACATTTACTACCGACAAAATTTTTGCACCCCTGCATTTGCAGAGTCGCAAGGCAGCAAGGGTGTCGGCGGTTTCACCGCTCTGGCTT
>JAZSCI010000158.1:0-2905 GCA_045602865.1 Acutalibacteraceae bacterium | reverse complement strand
TAGAGAAAACCACCGGTATATCCGCTTGTCGGGAAACACATAGGACAATAAACATTTCACACAAGGTCATTACTCCAGCAGAGCCGCCATAGCTGAAGAATGGAAGCGGAACACCGGTATTCGGGAATAGGTCTGTAATAACCGCAATATTAACAGCTGTCTGAATACCTATATGCATCATTATACCAAAGGTAAGCAATGCTCCGAAACGCGAATTGGAATGAAGACCGATATATATACCTCTTGCTATAAGAATAGCAAAAAGGATAATAATAATCATACATCCGAGAAATCCTGCTTCCTCACCTACAACAGAGAAGATAAAGTCAGTATGGCTTTCTGCTACGAAATGATGCTTCTGCTTTCCTTCACCGAAGCCCACTCCGAAGAAGCCACCCGAGCCAAGGGCGTACAAGGAATTATTCGTCTGCCATCGTCCTTCTGTCGGCTCACTGCCTTTGTCAATCCAAAGCTCAATTCGCCTCTTCATATATTCCTTGATGGGTAACGAATCATAGAATTTAATGGCAATAAACAACAAAACAGCCACCACAATGATGCCTACAACAAACCACCTGGCTTTTCCTTCACATAACCAAAGCATCGAAACACCTATAAGCATAATAAGAATCGCACCCGAAAGATGGCTTCCCCCATAAACGGCTACCGCCATTGCCACAACCGCTATACCATAATAAAAGAGATTTATTGTACTTTTTGTAACGCGGATTTTACCGTTTGTCAACTGATACAAATACCCGAAAATATGCCCTTTATACGGCTTGTTGCTCAGAGTTTTCTTATAATCTCTGTCCATACCTGCAGCTATAAAAAGTATAATAGCGAATTTTGCAACCTCAGAGGGCTGAAAGAAGCCTATATCACGATTGATAGCCTCCTCTCCACCACCTGCTTTTGCAGCCAAAACAACAAGAGCAAGTGACGCAACATACCCAAGATTTGATACATATCTGAGCTTCTGATAATTAAATCTTGATGCGAATAAGCCAATGATATTACACACTACAACAATTCCCAATTGTTTTTTCACAAGGGAATACTCATCCACAACGCCGTTTTTATCCGGCTCATAGGTCAAGGCTTCAGGAGTACTTGCCGACAAAAGAAACATCAGACCAATAATCTCCAGAATCACAACCATAACGGCAAAAAACAAATCGGCATGGCTGTTTTTTACAATAAGGCCCGATGTAAACTCGTTCACCCGCACCTTTTTCTGCTTCATAGCAACTACTCCTTTTTAAAAATTCATACCGAACAGGTGTGCGAAAAAACATTCCGTTCACCTATCGAAAAATCGAAATTAAGATAATGCTCCGAAATACACAAGCAATATAGCAAGTATGCCGCCAATGGCATTTACTGCTGAGAAGATTTTTACAATCTTTACCTCACGCCAGCCACACATTTCAAAATGGTGATGAATGGGAGCCATTTTGAAAATTCGTTTTCCGTGAGTAAGTCGGAAATATCCGATCTGTATTACATCAGAACCAAACTCTGCAACATAAATAATACCTGTAAGAAGGATTATAACAGGACAATCAACTGCATAAGCAAATGCAACTACCATACCGCCCAGGAACATAGAGCCTAAATCGCCCATCATAACCTTTGCCGGGTGCCAGTTCCAGATAAGATAGCCGACAAGTCCGCCTGCAAGAGCAGCTGCAAGAAGGCTTATACCCAAACAATTTCTCAGAGCCGCAATAACTATAAAGCTTAAAGCGGCTGTAAATGTAACCGAACCACAAAGACCATCAATACCATCTGTAAAATTAACGGCATTTGTAGTGCAATAAATAACACCGAAGCCAATAACCCAGAACAGCATTTTAGTCTCAACCATTCCTACAAAGGGGATAAACATACTTCCCGTAGGATCATTTATGTAAAGAGTAAGAAGATATCCAACCATAAGGATAATCTGAAGTACAGATTTCTGAATTATGGAAAGACCTTTGTTTCTCTTCTTTACAACCTTGATATAGTCATCAAGGAAGCCGATAAACGCAAAGCCGAGAGCCATTACAAGACCGCCCCACACCTTGATACTCATTGAATTTGCAACAATTTCGTTACCTGCAACTATGTTTCCGCCCAGAAGCTTATCCACACCGAAAACAAGTACAAAGGCTACTACGGTACTTACAACAAACAGTATACCGCCCATTGTAGGTGTACCCTGCTTTTCCTTGTGCCACTTTGGACCGATATCAAGAATTGTCTGACCGAATTTAAGCTTATGAAGAAACGGAATAACCACATAGCCCAAGCCGAAGGATATACCAAAGGATATAAGTGCCGCACCTATACAAGCTAATACAATATTCATACTTCCCACTCCTTATACAATTGTAAAAAGATTTCTTCTGTCTTCATTCCTCTGCTACCCTTGAAGAGAACTGTGTCGCCCTCCTGAAGGATCGAGGAAAGATATTCTGTAAGCTCTGCCTTGGAAGAGAAAAACTGAGCATTCCCGCCCATTTTGTCTACCTCCTGAGCAATAAGCTTTGCCGCCTCACCGAAGGTAAGAACTATATCGCAGTCTGTCTCATACGCTTTTGCACCTACAAGAGTATGTGCTTCGGCACTGTACTCACCAAGCTCAAGCATATCACTGAGAACAGCTATACTTCTGTTTGTTTTAAGTGTTTTAAGTGTTTCGAGAGATGCACACATACTGTCAGGGTTAGCATTGTAGCAATCCTCAATAAAGGTCATTCCCTTAACCGAGGTTATTTTCTGCCTCATACCCTCGGGAGAGAAATTCCGAAGCCCTCTTATACATTCCTCTAAAGTCATTCCTAAAAGAAGACCTACCGCAATAGCACACAAGCCGTTATAAACGTTATGTATACCCTGCGACGGAACAAATGCTCTT
>JAZSCI010000157.1:0-12523 GCA_045602865.1 Acutalibacteraceae bacterium | reverse complement strand
GTTTATGGACCCGAGATTTTCGATAACTTTAAGGAGAAGGTAACAGAATGAAAGTATTTATGATTGGCGGTACAGGCCTTCTTGGCTGTGAAGCCGCAAGAATATTCATCGAACGTGGTCACGAGGTAACAAGCGTTGCTTTACCTCCTCTTCCCGAGGGAGCACCTATTCCTCAGGAAATGAAGCTTGAGTTCTGCAATATCTATGAGAAGTCAGACGATGAAATCCGTGAGCTTCTCAGAGGTCACGATTGCTTCGTTTTCGCAGCAGGTATCGACGAGCGTGTTGAGTTCCCTGCGCCCGTTTATGATGCATACTACAAGTACAATATTCAGCCTCTTGAGAGAATTCTTCCTCTTTGTAAAGAGGTTGGTGTTAAGAGTGCTGTTATCCTCGGCTCTTACTTTGCATATCTTGCAAAGGAGAGACCTGATATGAAGCTTACAGAGAAGCATCCTTACATCAGAAGCCGTATTGATCAGGAAAACGTGGCATTCTCATTCGCTGATGAAAGCTTTGATGTGTCTGTTCTTGAGCTTCCTTACATTTTCGGTACACAGCCCGGCAGAAAGCCTGTTTGGGTAATTCTCATTGAGCAGATCAAGAGAATGGATAAGCTTCCCTTCACAATGTATCCCGGTGGCGGTACAGCTATGCTTACAGTTCGCCAGGTTGGTGAGGTTATCGTTGGTGCTGCTGAGGAGTCAAAGGGCGCAAAGGCATGGCCCATTTCAATGTACAACCTTACATGGAAGGAATTTCTTAAGATTGTTTATGCTGCAAGAGGTATGGGCGAGAACAGAAAGATTATCTCCGTTGCTCCCTGGATGATGAGAATGGGACTTGGCGGAGTTAAGAAGGAATATGCCGCAAAGGGTATTGAAAGCGGTATTGATGTAGATGGACTTGCAGATATTATGGGACTCAATCTGTTTATACCTGATCGTTTCTCAAAAGAACTCGGTGCAACAGATGATGATATTAAGTCAGCAATTTTTGACTCTATCAAGGTTTCACAGGCGGTTTATGACGGTACTGTAGAGCTTCTTGGTATGAAGGGTGAATAAAATCCAATAAAATTGAGGGACTGTTTCGGCAGTCCCTTGATAGCAAGAGAGGGTAATTTTATGAGTGATAAAATCAGTCTTGTAACAGGTGCAACCGGACATATCGGTTATGCTCTTTTAAAAGAACTTGTTGACAGTGGCGAAAAGGTAAGAATTCTCATAAGAAAAGACAGCAAGCAGTTTGATGGTATCGACTGCGAAAAGGTTTACGGCGATGTAACAAATCTTGATCAGCTCCGTGCCGCTTTTGAGGGTGTGGATGTTGTTTATCATCTTGCAGGTATTATTGATATCAATGCTGACCAGGAGGATATGATCTGGAATGTTAATGTGGGCGGAACCAAGAATGTTGTTCAGGCTTGTGAGGAAAAGGGTGTAAGAAGACTTGTTTACGCTTCCTCTGTAGATGCTTTTGTTCCGCTTCCTGATAATCAGGTAATGAGAGAGGTTGATTCCTTCCCCGTTGATGAGCTTGAGGGTACATACGCCAAAACAAAGGCAACTGCAACTCAGTTCGTTCTTGATGAGGTTAAAGCAGGTAAAATTGATGCGGTTGTTACACATCCCGGCGCTTGTATCGGACCTTATGATTTCAAGGTTTCCAACGTTGGTGAAATGGTGAGAATGTTCGTTAACGGCATTTTTCCCGTAACGCTTTCCTTTGGTGCATATAACTTTGTTGATATCCGCGATGTTGCTCACGGTATGTATATGGCAGCAAAGCAGGGCGGAAAGGGCGAGTGCTACATTCTTTGTGGTGAGCAGATTTCTGTTGATGGCTTTATTAAGGCAACTGCAAAGGCTTGTGGTAAGAAAGCACCGAAGATTCCGCTTTCCTATGGTGTGGCAAAGGCTGTTGCTCCCGGAGCAGAGCTTTTCTATAAGCTTGCAAAGAAAACACCTCTGTTTACAAGATATTCTATCCGTAAGCTGGTGTCTAACTGCAATTTCTCAATTGAAAAGGCAGAAAGAGAGCTTGATTATCATCCTATGTCTGTAGAAAAATCCGTTGCAGATATGGTTAAATGGATTAAGGAAAACGAATAATAAAAGTGAATTAAAAAAGCACCGCAATTTTCACGAATTGCGGTGCTTTTGCTTTTTGTCGTTTGTTATTACTTTTTGGATAATTCATCTACTGCTTTGAAGAAAGTTTCCTTGTCGATGCTTTCGCGGTATTTCATAACAATTTGTATTTCTTCCCAGGATAATTGAGATAACCTGAGAAGGCTATCGGGAACATCATCGTCATCATCAAATGTGGGAATGTCGCTCTGCAGAGAGAGTGTGGGGGTGTAGCCGTAAAATTCCTCTCTTGTTGTTTTGTACAAGCGGGTAAGCTTCATGACAATATCTATATCGGGAGTGACTCTGCCTGATTCAAAATCCAGGTATTCTTCCTTGCTTACGCCAACTAAATCTGCTACAAGCTGCGCATCAAACTCATTGTATTCACGGAACTGTTTTATTCTGTTACAAAGCAAGTCAGACAACTCCCTTCCATAGTAATTTATTTAATTTTAACATAGATTTCGACAAAAAGCAACATCGGGTTTTCCAAAACGGAGAACTCGGCTTTGCGAGTGGGAGTATTTAGTATTTGCGGATTGAAACAAAATATGAAATAAGCGGCTGTAAAAAACTTTCGTTTTTTACAGCCGCCTAAAAACTTGTGCTTGTTTTTTATTTTGCTGATAAATCAAGCTGAAGATTTTCCTTTGCATCTGAAAGAGCACGGAAGGTATAGAAGTCCTCGGGAGTTGTAATCTTGATGTTGTTCTTTTCGCCGGGGATTGTGAAGAGCTTCTTACCGAAGTGCTTCATAAGTGTGCAGGAGTCTGTCATATTTGTAAGCCCCTGAGAAATAGCGGTTTCCTGAGCATCAATGATTTCTTTGAGCCAGAAGCTCTGGGGAGCTCTTGCAAGTCGTACATAGTCACGTACAACAACATCCTTAACCTGCTCGTCGTCATCAACAACGATGATTGTTTCCTGTGCGGGAACGCTTGTGATTGCAGAGCCGTTTGCCTTAACGGATTCAATATTTGCAGAAATTGTTTCTGCACTGATGAGGGGGCGGACACCATCGTGGATAAGAACGATGTTATCCTCCTTGCCGAAGCACTCCTCAGCTGCCTTGAGACCATTGTAGATAGAGAGCTGACCGGTTTCGCCGCCGGGAACAATCTTGGTGATTTTGTCAAGGCGATAGTGGTGAGCAAGCTCTTTCATATGATCGATCCAGCCCTCAACACATACACAGATGATACCATCTATGTCGGGGTGATTCTGGAAGATTTCGATAGTGTGAACAATAATAGGTTTACCGTGAACCATAAGGAACTGTTTGGGTAAATCGTTTGTTTTCATTCTTGTACCGACACCGCCGGCAAAAATTACAGCTATATTTTTCATAAATATCAGCCTCCTTAAGTAGTTGAAATTAGTCTACCATAATATGAAAAAATTGTCAATAAAGCAAATGAAATGTCAGGTAGTTGTATAAATACATATTGTAAACAATGTCTTGCAAAGACAATTATCGTATGGTATAATCTGTATATAAATGCGCAATTAAGGATGGGGGATTTTTCTTGAATTTTCTACAGGATCAGAAGCTTATAACCGCTACTGTAATGGATATAGGCTGGGAAAGAATAAATCTTTATATTGATGTTAAGCTTGAATTTTCTGATGAATCATACCGTGAACTGCCGTTGGACTTTTTTGCTGTAAACAATAAGCCTATTGCCAAGGGACAGTTCAAGGTGATTTCCGTAAAGGATGATGTATACAGACTCTATTTGAATATCACAAACCCCGGCTACAACAGATGCCTGCCCAGAGGAACATATTCCATATATGTTTGTTGTGGTGAGGATATCCTTGCAACCTGTGTTTGCGATCCTTCCATAGTAAAGAAAATGAGCGACTTTTCTCGTTCCTTCCTTTTCGGTAACAGGGGAAAGGTTTATGTGGTTGTTTTCTATGTAGGTGATGAGGATGATTCCGCATTACCCTTTATAATGTACACTATGGCATCAAGTGCCATTTCCGTAGGTAAGCCCAATCCCATAAGCGAGCCTATAAAGCCGCCTAAGCAAAGACCACCCTTGCTTGTGCGCATTTTCCGTAAAATAAAGGGTAAGACCTACGGAAAGCTCAAGAAGAAGATAAAAGGAAAAATCAGAAAGCATATTACAAGCAAGGATGCTGTCAGAAGAAATTATTCCAAGCTTTACAAAAAGCTTTCGAAGAATCTGTCTGAGGGTGACAAGACAATTCTCTTTATGTCTGAGCAGAATCCTTACATTACTGCTAACCAGAAGGCGGTTTATGACAGGATGATTGAAAGAGGACTTGATAAGGAATGGGATATTATGCTTTCCTTCAGGTCTGCCGCTGCACAAAAACAGACAAAGCAGAGCTGGATTGAGCTTATAAAGAAAATTGCCAGAAGCTCTGTGATTATCCTCGATGACCATGCACCCATTTTTGACTGGCTTGTGCTCAGTAAGAAGACAAAGGTTATTCAGCTCTGGCATGCAGGTGCAGGCTTTAAATCCTCAGGCTACAGCCGATGGGGAAATACGGGCTGTCCCAGTACCTTCTGTTGTCACAGACAGTACACATACGGTATTGCAGGCTCAAAGCATATCGCTCACTTCTTCTCCGAGGTATGGGGAATAAATACAGAGCAGGTGCTTCCTACCGGTATGCCTCGTATGGATGAGTTTATGAATGAGGATTACAGAAAAGAGACTACAGAAAAGCTGTATGAGCAGTATCCTATGTGTAAGGGCAAGAAGGTTATCCTCTTTGCTCCCACATACAGAGGAAAGAATAAGGCAGAAGCTCATTATCCCTATGAGCTTATTGATTTCAAGGAGCTCTATGAAACCTGTGGGGATGAATACGTAGTACTCTTTAAAATGCATCCCTGGGTTGCAGAGCCCGTTCCGATTCCTGAGGAATATGCGGATAAGTTTATTGATGTGGGCACATATCCCAATATCAATGACCTGTTCTATATAACTTACCTTCTCATTACTGACTATTCATCAAATATTTTTGAGTATTCCATTATGAGAAATCCTATGCTTTTCTTTGCCTATGATGAAATACAGTACTCCTTCTCCCGTGGCTTCCACAGAGATTATGAGGAGTCTGCACCCGGTAAGATTGTTCATACCTTCCCTGAGCTTATTGAGGCTATAAGGAACAAGGATTTTGAACTTGAAAAGGTTGAAAAGTATGTGGAGGAGCATTTTGATTATCTTGATTCAGGTGCTTCTGACAGAGTTATTGATTGGCTGATTCTCGACAATATGCCTGAGGATATGAGAAACGCCATTACAAAGAATTTTGATGATGTTATCAGAATGACAAATCTGGATTTTAAACGTCCCGAAGAGGCGCTTGAGGATGTTCCTGAAGAGGGATTTGTTGAAGAAGCTGCTTCCGATGATGGGGCGCTTACGGAAGAAAATCCGGATGAGAAATAAAAGGAGGTTTTCTTTATGATTGAAAGTCCTGAAAATAAGGTTCTGCAGGAGGATTTTGAGCTTCTTGCAAAAAGTAATGTGCCTTTCAAAGCATTGGATGGCAAAAAGGTTCTTGTTACGGGAGCTACCGGTCTTATAGGCTCTCAGCTTATTAAATCCATAGCCTGCTATAACAGAATTAACGGTACAGATATAAAAGTGATTGCTTTTGTAAGAAGCGCAGAAAAGGCAAAAAAGGTATTCGGAGACATTCCCGGTATTGAGCTTCTTGTGGGTGATATTAACAGCGCTATTTCCTATGATGGTGATGTTGACTATATTATTCACGGCGCTTCTGCTACAAGCTCAAGATTTTTTGTTGAGCATCCTGTTGAGACTATTTACACCGCAATTGACGGTACAAAAAACATTCTCGAATTTGCCGTAGAGAAGAAGGTAGAAGGCTTTGTTTATCTTTCTTCTCTTGAGGTTTACGGCACTCCCGATGGTACAAAGGAGAAAATAGGAGAGAACGATTACGGATATATTGATCAGCTTAATATCCGTTCAAGCTACAGTGAGGGTAAGCGAATGGTAGAATGCCTTTGCTGCTCCTATGCGGCAGAATATGGTGTTCCCGTGAAGATTGCCCGACTTTCACAGACCTTCGGTGCAGGTGTTGAGTATAATGACGGCAGAGTTTTCGCAGAATTTGCAAGGTGTGCAATCGAAAAGCGCGATATTGTTCTGCATACTCAGGGCAATACGGTAAGAACATATTGCTACACTACAGATGCAATTGCCGCACTTATCTTCATCCTTCTTCAGGGTGAGGTCGGTACCGCTTACAATGTAACCAATATGGATACTGCTTGCTCCATAAAGGAAATGGGACAGCTTGTGTGTGATACCTTCAAGGATTCAGGTATTTCCGTGAGAATCGAAATTCCCGAAAATGTAGCCGCTTTCGGCTATAATCCCGAAATGATTATAAAGCTTGATGCAAGCCGCCTTGAAGCACTTGGCTGGAAGGCTCAGGTTGGAATGAAGGAAATGTTTGAAAGACTCGTTGAGAGTATGAAAAACGATAAATAAAAACGGGGTGCGAGGATTTCAAAGAACTAATTAAGCCTATTGATTATATATCTGTAAGGGAAAGAAGACTTTACGAGCATATCAATGAGAATACTGAGAAAACAGCATCTCTTGTTCTTGATCCTGTATTTTTCCACGAAAAGGATTTCTATACCGACATTATGATAACGCCTAAGCGCAAGAAGGGCTTTGTGCTTGTTTATGTTGTTATGGGAACAAATCCGAATATTGTTGAAACTGCAATTAATTTTGCTAAGGTGAGAGACCTCGATGTTATTGAGCTCAGTGAGTTTATTGAGCACCAGGGTATCGGTGGTGAAGATCACGAGTTCATTTACGATATCGGTATCGAGGAATGGCTTGGATATATGCACGAGGCAGAATACATTTTCACAAACTCATTCCACTGTTGTGTATTCTCTATAATTTTTAATAAGCAGTTTTTTGCTGGTAAACTCAGCGGTATAGAGAATTATATTATAAATGAGTAAAATAAAACCAAATTGCGGAGGTTTCTTGTATGATAAAAAAACGAATTCTTATCCTTGGTCGTGTGAACGACAGAAATCTGGGTGACGCTATTATTGTTGATACCTGTGCGTATGCCCTCCGAAATATAGCGAAACAGAATTATAAAAAAATATCTCTTACAGCGCTTAATATCTATTCGAAAGATACAGATAATATCAGACGTGTTGTAAAGGATTATGATGCAATAGTTTTTCCCGGAGGCGGTTTGAATTCAATACGGTTTGTGAATACTGCCAAGGCGATTCTTAAGGGTAATACTACTACCAAGCTTTTCTTTAATGCCAACGGTATCAGTACAAGTAATATTCCTAAGATTAAAAAAGGTCTTATGGATATAATGAATAATGAATTGACTGTTCAGGTTACCACAAGAGGCGATTTCGAGACGGCCAAGGAGTATGTTACAACAGATAAAAAGTATCCCGTTGCTCATATTCTTGATCCGGCTATTTTCAGTAAGGATACCTACGGCGTTTCAAAAGATGATAAATCCGATGTTGTGGGTGTAGGTCTTATCCGTTCTGAGATATTCGCGGAAAACGGCAGGGATTTTGAGAAGGATGCAGTATTTGCTATGTATGTTCAGCTTCTTGATGAGCTCGATAAACGCGGTATAAAGTGGGAGCTTTTCTGCAACGGAACAAAGGCGGATTATAATTTCGCCAAGTTTGTGCTTGAGGAAACAGGCCGTCCCGTAACTTTGCTTGCACCACGACCAAAGGAGAGTATAGATCTTATTAAGCTTGTTGCAAAGTACAAGGGTATAATTGCCGCAAGATTCCATGCAAATATTATTGCTACATCCCTTGAGGTTCCCTCCGTAGCACTTGTATGGAATGATAAAATGCTGGGCTTTGCCGACCTTATCGGTTGCAGGGATCGTTATGTAAACGACCTTGATAAGCTGAGAGATGCCAAAGCTCTTGTTGATATTCTTGAAAAAGCAATGGCTGAAGGCTATGACAAGGACAGAATTGACAGAGAGAAAAAGCGTACTCTCAAGGTGATGTCTCATATTATAGGCAGATGCTATAGATTTAAAGTTTAATGTAAAAATAAACAGGGCGTATCGGAGAAAACACGCCCTGTTTTTGCGAATTTTATTACGGGATAGGATTTTATGAAATACGGATTATTATTTCACGGAAATACTACTAATTTAGGTGATGATATACAGACTTATGCTATAAGTCGGTTTTTGCCTCGGATTGATTATTATGTTGACAGAGATAATATAGATGTTTTCAAATCTGAAAACAATGAGCCTGTTGCTACAATTATGGCTGCCTGGTGGATGTGGAAGAAATTTGACTGGCCGCCCGCAGAGTGTATAGTACCCAAAATGGTAAGTATGCACTTTAATAATTACTCGGTAAGGGAAAATGCCTCACCGGTAACAAACGAATGGCTGCAGGGGATTGGCGGTGAGTATTTCAAGGCATACGGTCCTGTTGGTGTAAGGGATGAGGTGTCCCTTGATTTTCTTCGGGAGAATAATATTGATGCGTACTTTTCGGGTTGTGTTACCCTTACACTGCCGAAGCAAAGAGAAACCGAAGATAAGGGCAAATATGTTGTTGTTGCCGATTTGAACAAAAAGCTTGAGAAAAAGGTAAGAAAATGGCTCAAAAACAGCGGGCTTGAAATAAGAACTGTTACTCATAAGTATGAGGAAAGACAAAAAAGCGAGGATATAGAGGAGAGACTTCGTAATACAGAAAAGGTCCTGACTCTCTATCAGAATGCCAGATTTGTTGTTACAAGGAGATTGCACATTACACTTCCTTGTCTTGCTATGGGAGTGCCCGTCATTTCTGTTGTGGATATGGATTTGCCCAAAAATTACACAAGATGGAAGCCGTATAGTGAATGGACAAATTTTATTTCGGAGAAGGATGTTCTCTCAGGAAATATTGATTTTGATTACAATAATCCTACTCCTAATAAAACCGATTATTTACCCACAAGGGAAAAGCTTATAGAGGAAATTGAAGGCTTTATCCGTGAAATGGAGGCGTTGCCTGAGAATATCCGTATTGAAGAGCTTAAGAAAACGGATTTCACCGAAACTGAGGCTCGCAAGTGGCAATATGACCTTATGCGCGATACCTTGGATAAATGGCTATATGTTAACAGGGAAATACTTAAAGAAAATAAGCTTCTTTCTAAAAGTGTTGCAGTCCTTGAAAAGGAGAACGAGAGCCTGAAAAAGGAGCTTAATGTCCTTCGTGAAGAAAAACGGGCTCCTCTTTGTGATAGTGTTGAAAACGAAGCCGCTTCTCTGGAATCGGCTGAGCCCAAGGGCTTACTTGGTAAGCTTAAATCCTTAGTTAAATGAACGGAGGAAATAGTATGAGTGTACTCGGAAAAAACAGTGGAAAGAACGGCAAAATAGAGCTATGGCGCTTTTTGTTCTGTATTATCATTATGACCTTTCATATCGGTGATGATATTTTAGGCCTTGATTATCGTATTGCAGGGGATATATCCCTTTTTTCAAAGGGACAGTTTGCTGTTGAGTTTTTCTTCGTGCTATCGGGCTTTCTTATGGCATCAAGTGCCTTTAAAAATAGGAATAACGGTATCAGCACAGGTAGAGATGCCTTCAATTTTATGAGAAAAAAGCTTATGGCGGTGCTTCCGTATCATCTGCTGGTTTTCTTTATAACCTTTGCAGCTATATGTATTCTTGGCGGGCTTTCGATTGTGGAATCTGCATCGAGACTGTTTCAGGCTCTTCCTAATTTCTTTCTGATATCCCGTTCGGGACTTGCAGTGAAGGATGTTCTGGGTGTTGAATGGTACATAGCGGATATGCTCATAGCTATGCTTATACTCTATCCCATTTGCAGAAGGTATTATGATGTGTTTACAAAAATCGCAGCACCTGTAGGCGCAATTATGATTATAGGCTATCTCATTAAAACAACGGGAAGCCTTGCAGGAAGTACAGCCTGGTCGGTGCTTGTAGCAAAAACCTTCCTTCGTGCTTTTTCGGAGATTTGTGCAGGTGCATTCACATTTGAGCTATGCAGAAATATCAAGAAGCTTAATTTCAGTAAGGTTGACAAAATCTTTCTGTCCTTGTTGGAAGTTGCATCCTATGTCGTGATTTTAGCTTTTATGATATTCGGAAATATTTCGCAAAAATATGCAGGTCATACGCTCATATTTGTGTGTATTGCTATATGTCTTTCCTTCAGCGGACTTACATTCGGCGATAAATTTCTTAATAATAAGTTTATTTATTTCCTGGGCTCCTTGTCTTTGCCCCTCTATCTGTGTCAAAGCCTTGCCCGAAGAATAGCAAAATCAAATTTATTGGATATAAGTGATTTAGGAAGAATTCTTGTTTTCTTTGTAATAAGCTTTGCAATGACATTTACCCTTATGCCACTTGAAAAGAAACTCAGAAAAGCAATTAACGATAAAATGAAAGGTCTTGGAATAATTTCCTGAAAAAAGAAAGAGTCTGATTTAATAGTCAGACTCTTTCTTATGTATAGAACTTTGTGTGTGAAACAAGGAATCAGAGGGATTATTCCAATCCTAACAACCAATTGACAGAAACACCGAGAACCTCGGACAATGCTATAAGCTCAATGTCGCTGACATAACGGATCTGTCCCTCAAGCTTGGAGAGTCCTGAGGCATTAAGGTCAATTCCTCGGATCTGGAGCTGTGTCAGAAGATCCTTCTGCTTCATACCTATTTCTTTGCGTTTTTTCTCTACTCTTGCGCCGCAGACATTGCGTGTGCCGGTAGGTTGTTTCCTGATGCGCACTGTGGGACACCCTTTCCATTTATTTTACCATATTATAATATCATAATGTACTTAAGCTTTCAATATTTAAAATCTTAAGATTTTGGCTGAAATCTTAAGAAATGGGCGGGGTATATATCCCGGCTATACTATTCAGGACTTTTTGTATGAAAAGAGAAATATGAAATTTCTATGGTTGATATACGCTTCTTGTTGTGATAAAATAGTAAAGTGAGGGTGATTGTCCCTGCATATAATGTACTGGCGTTTGTTTGTAACATACAGTATAAATGTAATATGACCGGGAGGGTGTTTATGATTTCCGATAACACTTTTTTTGCTGATTATAACTGTCTTGCCACTGCAGAGGGCTTGCTTTCTGCAGGGATTGCAGATGTACGGGTTACTTATGATATGTTTTTCAGGGAGCTTCCCGACAACGGCGGCTTCGCGGTAATGGCAGGCCTTGAAAAGCTCATAGAAAGGCTCAAGGCTCTTTCCTTCGGCGAGGAGTTCTTGTCGGAGCTTCAATCTGACGGCTTCTCGGGTGAGCTGATTGAATATCTGAGGAATTTCAGCTTTTGTTGTGATGTTTATGCAGTCCCTGAGGGTACACCTATTTTCCCCAATGAGCCTATTGTGAAGATTCAGGGTCCTGCTATTCAGGCGCAGCTTATAGAAACTATGGTGCTTAACACCATAAACCACCAGACTCTTATTGCTACCAAGTCAAACAGAATTGTCAGGGCAGCATCAGGAAGAAGGATTGTGGAGGCGGGTGCCCGCAGAGCACACGGCTATGATGCGGCTATTGACGGAGTGAGAGCTGCTTGTATCGGCGGTATAAGCGCAACCTCTCTTTATCCTGCTGCAAAGAAATATGGTATTCCCGTTGTAACTATGATGGGACACGATTGGGTTCAGCTTTTCTCTGATGAGCTTGAAGCCTTCAAGGTTTACCTTGATGAGCACGGTGAGGAGGGCGCACTCCTTGTAGATACCTACGATACTCTGGACAGCGGTGTGAAAAATGCCATAGAGGCGTTCAATACTGTTCTTGTTCCCAAGGGACTGAGACCTGCAGGTATTATTATTGATAGCGGAGATATGACCTATCTTTCAAAAAGGGCAAGGCGTATGCTTGATGAGGCGGGCTTCCCCGATTGCAGTATATATGCTTCCAACTCCCTTGATGAAACCCTTATTAAGGATATGCTTAATCAGGGCGCTAAGATAGATGGCTTTATTGTGGGTGAAAAGCTTCTTACATCTGCATCCTCTCCTGTGCTTGATGGTGTTTACAAGCTTTGCCAGACCGAAAAGGATGGGGTAAGCAGTCCTGCAATTATGGTAAGTAATAATGTGAATAAGATTACAACACCTTGCTCGAAAAAGGTGTGGAGACTTTTTGATATGGATACAGGAAAGGCCATTGCTGATGTGCTTACTCTTGATAGTGAGGATCTCAGCAACGAAAAAGCATATTCTCTTTTCGATCCTGATTTTACCTGGAAGAGAAAAACCGTTGATAATTTTGTTGCAAGAGAATTGCTTGTAACAATATTCAAGGATGGCGAATGTGT
>JAZSCI010000156.1:0-7289 GCA_045602865.1 Acutalibacteraceae bacterium | reverse complement strand
TCTTTTGGCAGGGGCACTAGGGCTCGAACCCAGGACACGTGGTTTTGGAGACCACTGCTCTACCAACTGAGCTATACCCCTATATAAACGTTGTTGAAAAAAGATGGTGGGCTATCAGGGACTCGAACCCCGGACCAACCGGTTATGAGCCGGTTGCTCTAACCAACTGAGCTAATAGCCCACAGACAGCAACGAAGAACATTATAGTTAATTCGTTGCTATTTGTCAATAGTTTTTTTAAAAATAAAGATGTTTTTTAAGCGCAAAGCAACTATTTCAATACAACGTTTTCTTCACCAAGCATAAATGCTAATTCGCTAAGCATCGGCTTGTTGGGGGATGTGAGGAAATCCTTTCCCAGGAAGCGGTATTCCTTGGTCTGAGCATTAAATATATATACGGGTGTATTTCCTTCAAATATTGAAATCAGATTTTTAATTTTGTTTTCAATTACTTCATTATATTCAGGTATACGAAGATATATACAGGTTCTTTTTGTTGACTCTGTTTTTTGTTTAACTGTAGCAGTCGTTTCCTTTGTGGGGGAGGAAATTTGCTTTGCTTCTTCAACACTTTTCGGTGCATAGGAAATTTTTTCTGCAAGTAGCTTTATTTCATCATCCTTAACAGAAAGCCTGCCCTGAACATAGAGTATAGCACCTACAGATAATAAGGTTGCATATTCGGATAATACCTTAGGAAAAACTATCATTTCTGTACCGCCGTACAAATCTTCAATTTCACAAAAAGCCATAACATCATCTCTTTTTGTTACTTTTTTCTTGACTGAGGATACTATGCACACTATTCCGATACGACTGTTGTCAATATCATCATATTTGTCGTTTTCAAGCTTTTCGTAAAGCTCAGATATTCTGGGGGCTGACAGAGCAGTACAGATATCTCTGTAATCTTCAAGAGGGTGACCGGAGAAATACATTCCGGAAACCTCTTTTTCAAAGAAAAGTATTTCATCCTTTGAAAATTCATTTTGCTTTGTGTATTCGGGTTCATCAGAAAAGCTTGTATCTTCTGTAATTCCTATGGAAAAAATGTCAAGCTGGCCGCCTTGGTGCATGTTGTTTTGCTTCGCCGCGGAATCAATAAACAAATCCAGGTTTTTTATCATTTCGTTTCGATTCATACCCAGCCCGTCAAGGGCGCCCGCCTTAACAAGGCACTCAAGTGAACGGCGGTTAAGCTCGTTGCCGTAAACCCTTTTACAGAAATCCCAATAGCTTGTGTATGTTCCGTTCGCAATTCGCTCATTCTCTATTTTTTCAACCAGGGATTTACCTGTGTTTTTTATACTTAACAAAGGGAATACAATCTCTCCGTTTGTTACCGAGAATCTGCATCCGCTTCTGTTTATATGAGGGGAGAGAACTCTTATTCTCAAACGATTACATTCATCGATATATCCTGCGGTTTTGCTTGTATCACCAATAACACTTGTAAGTAGAGCTGCCATAAATTCTTTCGGAAAATTCACCTTAAGATAGGCAGTCTGATAAGCGATAAGACCGTATGCAGCGGTGTGGCTTTTGTTAAAGCCATAGGATGCAAAGGAAATCATATCAGAAAATACCGCATCTGCAATTTCTGCGGGTATTCCGCGTTTTACAGCACCTTCAATTATGCAGTTTCCGTTTGCATCTGTAAGTCCGTTAATGAAAATTTCTCTTTCGTTTTCCATTACATCGCGTTTTTTCTTGCTCATGGCTCTGCGAACAATATCTGCTCGACCATAGGAGTAACCTGCGAGAGTACGGAAAACCTGCATAACCTGTTCCTGATAAACCATACAGCCGTTTGTTTCATCAAGTATATTCTTTAATAAAGGTGTTCTGTATGTTATATTATCAGGATTTTTTCTGTTAACGAGATAGGTATCTATAAAAAACATTGGTCCCGGTCTGAAGAGTGCAATTGCAGCGGCAATATCCGAAAAGTTTTTTGGCTGCATATTGACAATAAGATTAGTCATACCGGCTGATTCGCACTGAAAAACACCTGCAGTATTACCCTTACAGAGGGCTTTGAATACTTTTTCATCATTCAAAGGTATGTTCGAAATGTCAAAATCAGGGTGTGATAATCTTATAGCCTGTACCGCGTCGTTGATTACCGTCAATGTCCTGAGCCCAAGAAAATCCATTTTCAGGAGTCCTAATTGCTCAATTTCGGTCATTGTAAATTGTGTAACTGTCTGATCACCGTTTTTTGCAAGCGGGACATACGAAGAAACCTCATTTCTTGTAATAACAACACCCGCTGCATGGGTAGAAGCGTGTCGGGGCATACCCTCGATTTTCATAGAGGTATCAATAACTTTTTGGATGTTTTCATCGGACTCGTACATCTTCTTAAGCTCGGCATTTTTCTCCAGAGCAGTCGCAATATCGGGATATTCTCTTGAAAGCTGCTTGGCTATAATATCTCCCGTGCTGTAGGGGAGTCCCAGAGCTCTTGTAACATCGCGCACCGCAGCCTTTGCCTGAAGCGTACCGAATGTGACAATCTGAGCAACTCTGTCAAGACCGTATTTTTTGTTTACGTAATCTATGACTTCGCCTCTGCGTTCATAGCAGAAGTCGATGTCGATATCGGGCATGCTTACTCTTTCGGGATTGAGAAATCTCTCGAAAAGCAGATTGTTTTCAATTGGATTTATACCTGTTATTCCTAAAGCAAATGCCGCAAGAGAGCCTGCGGCAGATCCTCTGCCCGGACCAACCGGAATACCCTTGCTTCTGGCAAAACGAATAAAATCTGCAACGATAAGGAAATAATCATTGAAGCCCATTGAATCGATAACAGACAATTCATATTCGAGTCTTTGAAGGTAATCCTGCGGAATTTCATTGAAATGAGATTTTAAACCCTTGATACATTCATCATAGAGGAATTTCTTGTGGTCCTCTATGGGCGCATTGAACAAGGGGAGCTTGGTAACCCCGAATTCAAAATCAAAGTTGCATTTTTCTGCGATTTCGCAGGTTGAGCTAATAGCTTCGGGTATATCCGAAAAGGCTTCTGCCATTTCATCTCCGCTTTTAAGAAAAAAATCATTTCCTGAAAATTCCATAGCATTATCCTCCCCAACAACCTTGTTGGTCTGGATAGCGATAAGAATTCTCTGTGTGTCGGAATCCTCACGGGAGCAATAGTGGACATCGTTTGTAGCTACAATAGGTACATTTAATTCTCTGCTGATAGAAATAATACCATCTGTTACTTCTTTTTCTTCAATCATATTATGGTTCTGGATTTCCAGGTAGTAATTTCCGTCGCCGAATGTGTTTTTGTACCATTTAGCAGTTTCTCTTGCTTTATCATAGTCTCTGTTGAGAATATTTTGTGCTACCTCGCCAAAGAGACAACCCGACAATGCAATAAGACCTTCACTATGCTCTGCAAGTATGTCTCTGTCAACACGTGGCTTAGTGTAAAAGCCATCAACCCATGCAGAAGAAACAAGCTTAATAAGATTCTGATATCCTACCTCGTTTTTGCAAAGGAGGATAAGGTGATATCTTTCATTGTCCAAGCCGTGAACCTTGCTGAAACGGGAGCGGGGAGCAACATAAACCTCGCAACCGATAATCGGCTTTATACCATTGTCTTTACAAGCCTTGTAGAAAGCAACTGCGCCATATAATACACCATGGTCTGTTATGGCAAGGCTTTTCTGACCGAGATTTTTTGCACGGCGAACAAGCTCGTCTATTCGACAAGCTCCGTCAAGAAGACTATATTCTGTATGAACGTGCAAATGTGTAAATTCAGTCATAATTATTTCTGCCCGTAGTAGGCATCCTTTCCGTGCTTTCTGAAATAGTGTTTGTCGGATAAGTAACTATCTATTTCAGGTGTGTTGTTGTTTATGATTTCGGTTTTTAAAGCCATTTCTGCAACTATCTCAAGAACCGCTGCATTGTGAACTGCATCAGATGCATTTTTTCCGAAGACAAATGGAGCATGAGAACGAACAAGCACGGAAGGAGTTGAAGATGTATCAAGATTATTTTCTTTGAAATAACCGACAATAACCTTTCCTGTGTTTAGCTCGTATTCTGTTTTTACCTCGTTTTCAGTTAAAGCGCGTGTGCAAGGAACTTCTGTATATGAGAAATCAGCGTGAGTTGTTCCGTAAACGGGAATGGCTCTGCCTGCCTGGGCAAAAGCTGATGCATTAACAGAATGAGTATGAACAACAGCATTCAGGTCACTGAATTCTTTGAAAAGAATGTAGTGTGTAGGTGTATCGGAAGATGGATTGTAGCTTCCTTCCAATACAGAGCCATCCTCAAGGGATAACACAACAATTTTATCAGGAGTCAGTTCACTGTAGGGAACTCCTGAGGGCTTTATTGCAAATACGCCAAGCTCTCTGTCGGCTTGTGAAACATTACCCCATGTGAAAGGGGCGAGACCTAAAGAGTGAAGTTCGATATTAGCATCGCATACTGTTTGCTTGAGTTTATTGTACATAATTTTTACCACCATATTTTTTCTTTTTTTGTACTACGATCATTGAATAGATTATAGTTTATCGTTAAACGATGCGGTGTGTTTTTACATTGTTTAACAAACTATACGTTGTTTTAATTATATTATCGGTCAAAAGATTTGTCAATCTTATACATTTTTGTGAAAGGTAGTGACAAAGTTGTTTTTTTATGTTATGATTAAAAGGAATATTTTTGTTAAAAACAAGGAGAAATAAAATTATGAAGAAAAACGCAAAAATTGTATCTGTGTTAGCTCTTTTGCTGACTACAGTTTTGTTCTTCTCGGGATGTGGTATTGTTGATTTTGTAAGCGCATCCCTTGGTAATGGCGAGACAACTTTACCGGTTACAGACAATACGCAGCCAGACACAATTGTTTCCGTTAACGGACAGGTAACTAACAGTGCTGTTGTTACACCGCCTTCAACAAGTGGCTCAGCATCAACTACTACCAAGCCTGCAACTACCTCGGCAGGCAGTACATCTACAACAGCTTCATCTGCCGCTTCTACAAGTAATGCTCCCGCTACAACAATTCCTGCAACTCAGGTGCCATCTGTTCCTGCTACTGAGGCTGCTACAGAGGAAATTTCTGATGAAAAGCTTGAGTCTCTGACTGTTAAGGATCTTCAGGACTTACTTTTTGCAACAGAAGATCCCAATACTGCAGGTAAGATACTTCAGATTTGTGGCTTTGAGTACGATTCAAAACAGGGAATATATTATTCTCAGCTTGAGCCCTGGCAGAAGAATTTTGGCTATAACTTTATTTTTGATATGGCGGCCCCTCGTGCAGGTATGATTTACAGTACAAAAAGAATATATTTCAATTATGGCGGCAAGGATTGGATGCTCCAGATATGGAAAGGACAGTATGGTATAACATCAGGCGCCGAGGTTGGTCTTTATAATAAGACAGATAAAATTATGCAGTACGATTGTGCAACAGAAGATGAGTACATTACAATGGCTTTTGATTTTTATAATCAGAATGAGTATGTATTCAGCCGCGGTCCTGAGAAGCATTGGTGGCTTACAGGCTTCAAGGTTTTCCATGCAGGTGTACCGATTCTCATTGATCTTGATATTACCCTTGAATTCCCCAATGGTGAAATGGCAAATGCTTTTGAAATGGGACTTGAAGAGGTTGCATCCTCCAGTGGTATTGATCCTCTTACATACACAAGATCAGGTAAAAAATTCAATATTAAATGGTGATTTATGAACAGAAAGACTTTGGCTAAATTTGCTGTTATCGCAGATCCCCACTATTATTCTGAGAAGCTCGGTATCGAGGGCAAGGCGTATGAATTACGTGCATACTCTGATCAGAAAATGCTTGCTAAATCCCGTGGCACTATAATGGCAGCCTTAGAGCAGGTCAAAAATTCCGATGCAGAGTTTCTTATGATTGCCGGTGATTTATCAAACGATGGCGAAAGATGCTCTCATGAAGAGATTCGTGAGCTTCTGTATGAGTTTAAAAAATATATGCCCGTATATGTGATTACCGCTACACACGACTGGTGCTGTGATGGTAATCCGAGAAGGTATGAAGGCGATAATGTTTATCATGATGTTGAAACCATTCCGCCTGAGGAGCTTGCTGATTTTTACAGAGATTTCGGCTTGGGTGATTCTATTTCCGAATTCCATACCCATCAGGACAAAGTTTCTTATGTAGTAAGACCTTGTGAAGGGGTTACTGTTTTTTGTCTTGATGATGACCAAAATGGTGCAGGGGGCTCGGGATATTCCGATGAGCATTTTGCGTGGATAAAGGAACAGACTGAGGCAGCTCACAAGAGAGGTGATGTGGTTTTCGGTATGCAGCATCACCATCTTTTCCTTACTTCTCTTGACAGAGCAATTAACGGAAAAGGTTCTGTTGATTACAGACAAAAACAGGTTGAGCGTTTTGCTGATGTTGGTTTTTCCGTAATGTTCACGGGACACTCTCATATGCAGCATATACGCCGTGTGGAGACAGAAAAAGGCAATCATTTTTATGAGGTTAATGTTGCTTCTGTCAGTGGTTATCCTGCACCCATTTGTTTTTGTGATGCTTCAAAGGATGGTATTGATATCCGCACAGAGCATATTGATAGCTTTACATATAAAGGCGAAACCTATACTAATGATTATCTTAAGCAGCACGCAACATTGTTGTTTGAGAATGTAATAAAAGCAGGCGCTACAAACGAAAAGGATAAGTTTTCTGCTCTTGTTGCGGCAATCGGCATATCCAAAGAAAAAGCAGATAAAATTTGGATTGTTGCAAAACCTGTGCTTAAGTGGCTTGATAAGCTTACTGTAAAGAAAGCCGCCCGTATTATGAATTTTATATCCTTCGGTAAGGCTATTGATAAATCAGCCGCTAAGGAAATAGGGGATTTAAGAGTTGCAGATATTATATTCTCTGCATTTCATTCGATTCTCGATGGTTCTCTTGAAAAGCACGGAAGAGACACTGCTTATTACAAGGTTTTCACACAAGCTCTCGCCTTCCCCTTAAGAGTAGTAAAAAAGCTGCGTATAAAAAACAGTAACCTTATACGTGTTCTTACTCACATAAAGGATGCCGCTGATGAGGTTATGACCGGCGGTTCTCTTGACAATAATAATATGTTCGTTGAGTTTTAAATTCTTACAAATTTATTATTGATTATTACAAAACAATTAAATTTGAGCTGTTACTGTTGTAATGGCTCTTTTTTATGGTAAAATTTGTATGTTAATACAATTGATCAGTATTCCGTTACATTATTTGAGGTG
>JAZSCI010000155.1:0-2749 GCA_045602865.1 Acutalibacteraceae bacterium | reverse complement strand
CTCAACAGAAAGATGCTTTCCGAAATCGCAATTGCAGACCCCGCAGCATTCACAGCTCTTACAGAGCAGGCAAAGGCTGCCCTCAACTAATCGGTTGAACAAAAGGGAGGAACAAAAAGTTCCTCCCTTAATTTTTTTAATCAAGCCCTGCAAAAAATTCATCATAAGAACAGTTATAAATCTTTTTAAGCTCAACAATCACACTGACCTTTATGTTAAGCTCTCCGGCTTCGTATTTTGCATAGGTTGTTCTTCCGATGTCAGAGCCTCTGCGTTGGAGCTCTGCACATAGTTTCTCCTGTGACAGCCCCGAAGCATTTCGAAGTCTTCTCAGATTATCTCCCATATTAAGATCACGTCTAATTTTCTGTTCCATATACAATACCTCAAAATTCTGACCAATATTGGTTGCAATCACAAATATTGTATGGTAAAATGAGAGACAATATTGACCGCAATACTGGTCAGAAATGGAGGGAAGTTATGGCATCTTGTACTTTTTTTGGTCACAAAGAGTGTGAAATTGATAACCCGATAGATAAATTACTGCCTGTTCTTGCATATCATCCTTTTGTTAAATCTTATTCTGATTTTTTGTAAGGCATCCGATAGGAGGAGCAGCAAAATACAAAGAGCTTGCAGAGAAAAAGGGATTAACTGTAATAAATCTCTATGAAAGCAGGTAGTCATATATTAATAAATATTCATTGTTGACAAATCCAAAAAAATAAATATAATGCTAATATAAAGGCAATGATCGGGAGAAGTAGTCGTTAAGGCGGTCAAAGAGAGGGTGCGGCGGTGGAAAGCACATACTGAGCGTAGCGACGAATAACACCCGGGAGCTGCTTGCCCGAAAGGTTACTTAGTAGGGCTGCCGTATTCGTGCGTTAAACGAAAAGCTTTTGATATGAAAGCGTAAGGGGCTCGTAAAGAGCAAGATAGGTGGTACCGCGGGTTACAGTTGCTCGTCCTATATCGGACGGACAACTGTTGTTTTTTTTACTGAAAGGAAATCTTTATGAAACACATCGACATCAAGGAAATTTTCACAAATGCAGACTTTATAGGTAAAAGCGTTACCGTCTGCGGTTGGGTAAGAACGGCAAGAGATTCCAAAAACGTAGGCTTTTTAGCTCTCAATGACGGTACTACTCTTAATCATTTACAGATAGTTATTGACAAGACCTCGGGAATTGAGGTTGACGCTGAGGCTACAAAGCTCGGTGCATCCGTAAAGGTAATCGGTACTGTTGTAAAGAACGAAAACAACGGTACGGTTGAAATCAATGCAGGGGAAATTATTCTTCTCGGTAAATGTCCCCCCGATTATCCTCTTCAGAAAAAGTTTCAGAAGCTTGAAACCTTAAGAGAAAATCCCCACATCCGTGTAAGAACAAACACCTTCAATGCAGTTTTCAGAGTTCGCTCCGTAATGGCAGCCGCTATTCACAGATATTTCGAGGACAGAGGCTATGTTTATGTTCATACACCCCTTATCACAGGGTCCGACTGTGAGGGTGCAGGTGAAATGTTCAAGGTAACCACAATCGGCTATTCCGAGGACTACAAGAATGCGGAAGAATACTATGCAGACGATTTCTTCGGCAAGAAGGCGGGGCTTAGCGTTTCCGGTCAGCTTGAAGGTGAGGTTGCCGCTATGGCAATGGGTAAAATCTATACCTTCGGTCCTTCCTTCCGTGCAGAAAAGAGCAATACTCTCCGTCACGTTGCGGAATTCTGGCACGTTGAACCTGAAATTGCCTTTGCAGAGCTTCCTGACCTTATTGAAATTGCAGAGGATATGATTAAGTACATTATCCGTGACTATATGGAAAAGTGTCCCGATGAATTGAAGTTCTTTGAGGAAAGATTTGAAAAGGGTCTTACAGAGAAGCTTCTCAACGTTGTAAACAATGATTTTGCTGTTGTTGATTACACGGATGCTATCGAAATTCTCAAGAAGGCAGACGTTAAGTTTGAGTTCCCCGTAGAATGGGGCTGTGACTTACAGTCCGAGCACGAAAGATATATCACGGAGCAGGTTTACAACAAGCCCGTATTCCTTATAAACTATCCCAAGGAAATAAAGTCCTTCTATATGAAGCAGAATGCTGACGGCAAGACAGTTGCCGCAACAGACCTTCTTGTTCCCGGTATCGGTGAAATCATCGGCGGCAGCGAAAGAGAGGCTGACCTTGATAAGCTCCTTGCCGCTATGAAGGCAAAGGGTATGGGAACAGAGGAGTATTCCGACTATCTTGACCTTCGTAAGTACGGTACAGTTCCGCACTCAGGCTTTGGTCTCGGCTTTGAAAGAGTAATTATGTACTGCACAGGTATGGCAAATATCCGTGACGTTATTTTCTATCCCAGAACAGTAGGAAACATCAGATAAGGTGAAAAAATGGCTAAAAGATTAGTTTTCCCCGAGGGGTACAAATCCTCTCTTACACAGAAGGATACCCAGAGGGCAATAAAGACAATAAAAGATACCTTTCAGGTGAAGCTGGCTGAGGCTCTCAACCTTGACAGAGTAACCGCTCCCCTTATCGTTACAAAGGCTTCGGGCATCAACGACGACCTTAACGGTATTGAAAGAAAGGTTCACTTCACCATGAAGGAAATTGACGGCACCGCAGAGGTCGTACAGTCCCTTGCAAAGTGGGGAACAGTTACTGTAAACCGGTTCGGCAACGGCCTGAGTGTAGGTATTTATACGGGTATGAAAGCAGTGCGCCGTGATGAC
>JAZSCI010000154.1:0-3638 GCA_045602865.1 Acutalibacteraceae bacterium | reverse complement strand
GGTCATAGCCCTTGAATTTCAATCTGGGCCTGTTGTAAACGGGTGCAGGATCAACAGGAGAAATCGAGTCATATCCCTTATCTATAACACAAATATCAACAGTTCTGCCATCCTCAACATAGGCGGTAAGAGTGCATTTATCACCATCTATATCAACAACAGAGAACATTGAAAGCTGCTCCTCGTGACAGTAGGTTTTTGCATTCCATACCTTGGGAACAACCCTTGTTCCGGGGGGATTTCTATGGCTTGAGCCTAAATTATAGTGAACAGTACCCTGAGAAGGCTTGTCAAAAAGACCTTCGCTTCTTCTGGGATAGGAACGGGCAAAGGAATGCTCGTGACCTGAGAAAACTATGTCAAATTTATTCATTCCCTCACGCATGGAAGGATATGTATCTTCACATTCAATGCAAGGACCTGCATAACACACGGGGAAGTGATGAACTGCAAATTTCCACTTTGAGTCGCTTGAGTCTGCCTGCTCACAAAGCCAGGCATTCATTTCCTCATATCCGCTTGTACCTGTAAGGCAGAAATGAGCATTACCGTACTTAAAGGCGTGATTTGCCACAATCCAGCCCTCGGGGCCGTTGTGAGCATAGCTGCCCCACAGCTGATTTGTAAAATATGTAGCGTGCTCGGAATAATATTTATCCTCTTTTGTGAAATAACTGCTGAAGCCCATATCATCGTGATTTCCCATACAGAACATAACGGGAACGGACTCGCAAATGCCCTTGAGACCTTCAAAAAGTCCTGTCCACTGAATGTCTGTCTGACCGCAGTTTGTGTTATCTCCTGCTGTCAGAATAAATTCACACTCGGGATGCTCCTTGAGTACCTTTTTGAGAATACCGCCTAAAACAGTATAATCTGCAGGCGGCTCTGCATCTCCTGCCTGAATGTCGGATATGCACAAAAATGAGAATTTCTCACAATTTGCCTTTGCACTTTTGAATGAATAAACCTCACTTCTTTTTTCCTCGTTTCCGCAGGTGTACTCATACTCGGTGGCGCTCTTAAGCCCTGTCATATCAGCAAAAAAGAAATTGCTCTCATCCATATCTGTTTCAAAGAAATGCTTTTCAGCCTCTGCTCTCATCCACTCTGATGAGCCCTTCTCTCTGTACAGAGCAAAGCCGTTTTCGATGCTTGTATCAGTTCTCCACCTTACTGTCATAGAGGTGGAAGCATCCCCCTTTACGGAAAGCATTATCTGGTCGGGCTCAGGTGATGAGCCACGGATTTTCTTCCATTGTTCTTTTGTTATCACAATAATCGCTCCTTCCAAAACTCTGCTAACATTTTACCACTTATTTATAAAATTGCAATTATTTTACGGCAATTTCATAACAAAAATTGAAGCGAGGCAACCCAAAAAGCCGCCTCGCCAAATCAAGGATTTGGTAGCGAAAAAGTGTTTTTCACAGTTTCGACTAACTACAATCGTTTTATTTACTTTGATGCAGGTACATTAATAACCAGGTCGCTCAGAGGGAACGAGCAGCAGGGATGGAAGCAGTCAAACTTGTAGTCAGCAAGTCTGCGGTATTCCATATTCTTCGGCACATAAACCTTACCTGAAAGCAAATGAGAATGGCAGAAGCCACATTCTCCGCTTCGGCATCTTGCGGGAGCAGAAATGCCGTTTTTCTCAAGTATACGAAGAACAGTATCATCCCTTGAGCCTTCTACGGTTTTTGTCATATCCTGAATTGTAACGGTAATTTTCACTGTTTCGGGAGCGCCTGCGGGATAATCCTCAAATCTCGAGGGATTATAAACCTCTCCGAACATTTCATGTCGGATATATTTCTTGGGAAGTGAAAGCTTTTTCAGCTCCTCGCCCAAAAAGTCATACATCTGCTGAGGTCCGCAGATAAACACGGAATACGCTTCATTTTCGGGAGCATATTTACGGATAAGCTCTGCAGTTACAAAGCCCTTTTCGGTGCCCTCGTACTCACCGTTATCATCACTGAGCACGTGAACAACCTTTACCTTATTGCACTTTGCTTCGATTTCTGCCAATTCCTCACGGAAAAGAATATTTTCGTAATTTCTGCTTCCGTAAAGGAGTATCATATTGAAATCCTCGTCACCGTCAGCGATTGCATTTGCCATAGAAACAAAGGGTGTGATACCGCTTCCGCCTGCAACACAGACAACTGTACCTGCATCGCGAAGCTCCTGATATTCAAAATTACCCGAAGGAGCAGAAACCTTAACGGAGGTGCCCACTGTCCAGTTATCGAAAATGTAATTGGACATAAGTCCTCCCTCTGCCAGCTTGATTGTCAGGGTATAGTAGCCCTCAAGAGAAGCCTTGGGAGATGATGATATAGAATATGCTCTGGTTACGGGCATACCATCAATATTTTCAAACACAGTAAGATATTTACCTGCACCGAAATACGCAAGAGAGGTTGTTCCCTTTTCCGTATCGGGTACAAGCTTGTATGTTCTGCAATCCGCAGACATTTCCTTCACATTTTCAATCTTAAGATACTGACATTTCGGGTGGATAGCCTTGGCAATAGCCATGGCATTATCCTCATATTTTGGCATTTCTGCACTTGCGCTGTCAAATTTCTTCTGTCTGTTACCAATCAGGGAAATAAATTTTCCTGCCTTGAGAGATTTAATATCTGCCATCTTATTTACCCTCCTTTTTGAGTGCCTTTACGGTAAGGGCACCTGCCTTTTCACCTGTATAGTATGCACAGCCGTAGCCGTCACCACGCTCCTGAGAAGCACCGCAGAAAAGGAAATTATCAAAGGGCTGGTCCTTAAGGAACTGTATTGTTCTGGGAAGCATACTATCCCATTTTTCCAGCATAAAGCCATAGGGTGTGCCCCAGGGAGTGTTGAGATATCTTGCAAATGTGGGCGGAAGAGCAATTTCGATTTCCTCAATATAGGGAGTAATGGAAATATTGAGAGCCTTTTCGCAGGTCTCAATCATATCCCTTGCCACTGCAGTTTTCATCTTCTTGTAATCCTTAGGCTCTACGCCCTTCATAACATCACCGAAGGTCATTGTAGTAAGGAAAAGCTGACAAGTTCCCTCGGGTGTACAATCGGGAATAATCTCATTAAGACAGTTAATGATACAGAATTTATTGAAGAAGCCCTTCTTTGCCGCCTCATACTGCTTATCGGAATCAGAATCGGGAGCAATAAATACAGAGTAATCGGTAATACCCAGCTCCTCTCTGGTCTTATTCATACCAAGATAAACAGTAGTAAGTGTACAGGCAATTTCACGGGAATTGAGCATTTTAAGCTGCTTTTCGGGAATATCCTTCTCATCAAATAACTCCTTCCAAACGGTATTGGGTGAGGAATTACAGATAAATCTCTTACCGTAAATCTCCTTCTCACCATTGATAACAACACCTGCAGGCTTGCCGTTCTTCATAATAACCTTTGTAACCTCGGAGTTGTACCAGATATCACCACCGTTATCACGGATAACCTTATCAAGAGCAAGGCTCATTTCGTGACTGCGAAGATTGGGGATACCTGTTCCGTTTTTCACATAGCTATGAATCACAGCCATATAGTAAAGGAAATCAAATTTTGATGCGGGAGAGCCCATATAGCACCAATATGTATTGAAAATATCCTGTGCC
>JAZSCI010000153.1:0-1828 GCA_045602865.1 Acutalibacteraceae bacterium | reverse complement strand
CTCAATGCCCTGCCTTAATACCTTTGCAGGTGCCGATATTCTGTCAGGTGTCCTTTCCGTAGGCTTATCCGAAAAATACAGGCTTCTTGTGGATCTGGGCACAAATGCAGAAATTGTACTTTTCAACAAGGATAGGTGCTTTTTCACCTCTGCAGCGGCAGGCCCCTGCTTTGAGGGAGGAAGCATTACCTGCGGAGTAAGTGCCGTAAAGGGTGCAATCTGCTCCTGCAAAAGAGAAAACGGGAAGCTTATTTTTGACACTCTTTCAAAGGAAGCTCCCTGCGGTATATGCTCAACGGGACTCATTGACATTGTTGCGTGTCTTCTGGGGAACGGAGAGGTTGATGAAACAGGCTATATGAAGAAGGAACGACTTACTCTCTGCGAGAGCATTTACCTTACACGGCAGGACATACGGAGCTTTCAGACTGCAAAATCTGCCGTGCGATGCGGCATCGAGCTTCTTCTGGAAAATGCGGAAATCTGTGAAAATGACCTTGAGGGCATTTACATTTCAGGGGGCTTTTCAAACGGTCTTAATATTGAAAGCTGCATAAAAACAGGGCTTTTTCCCCCTCTCCCCTCAGACCGCTTTTTCTGTATGGGAAACACCGCCCTTTCAGGTTGTGTGAAATTCGCAGAAAATCCCCATGCACTTAATGAAATTCTGCAAAAAAGCCAATACGTGGATTTAGCAGACAATCCTCGGTTTTTCGACATATTTATAAATTATATGGAGTTTTGATATGCCTTATTTATTTGTACATTTCAAGGAAAAAATCACCCCTGACGGAGAAGCCGTATATTTCGGACTCAGCAAAGATGGCTATAACTGGGAACAGGTAAACGGCGGAAATCCTGTGCTTACAAGCACTATGGGTGATATGGGCTGTCGCGATATTGAAATTGTCCGACTTTTTTCAGGCGGTTTTGTAATTCTCACAACAGACCTTTGTATTGCCCGTAAAATGGATGAAAATTATCAGGTTGACTGGAAGCATATAAACAGTCACGGAAGCAAGTGCCTTTGTATGTGGAAAACAGATGACCTTGTAACCTTTTCTCCCCAGAAGCTTATTCATTTCGGCAGAGATGATTTCGGCTGTATGTGGGCTCCCGAGGTTTTCCGTGATGAGGAAAACAATGAATATCTCATTCATTGGGGCTCTACGGTAGCAGAGGACAATTTTACCCATATGTCCATTTATTGCTCCGCCACAAAGGATTTTGAAACCTTTTCACCTCCACGCCTTTTCTTTAAAAAGGATGTGGAAATACTTGACTCTCACATTACTAAAATCAGTGACACATATCACCTTTTCTACAAAAACTCCTCAAATCCTCCTATGAATATGCACGCAACCTCCCACAGCCTCTACGGTCCCTACAAGCACGATGAGGCTTTTCAGGAATATATGGAAAAGGAGGTTTTCCATCCGGGCTCCTACGAGGGTGCCACCACCTTCACTCTCCCTGACGGAAGATGGTGCTTTATGGCAGACTTTTTCGGATGCGAAAAGGACAAAATGGGTTATGTTCCCTTCATTTCCTCCCAGCCGGGAAATATGAGCTTTTCCCGTGAGCCTGAGCTTTTCACATTCCCCTATGGCTTCAAGCACGGCAAGGCTATTGAGATAACCTCGGAGGAATATGACAGAATCAAAGAGCATTTTGGCTGATTTTCAAAATAAATTTAACTAATATCGTTGAAATCATTTTTATTTGTGATATACTATAATAGAAATATTTTGTATTTTAAATACAATTGAAAGGAAGATAATACTATGGCAGAGAACAGATTTCTCGGTGAATATCCCGTAATCGGTAT
>JAZSCI010000152.1:0-3704 GCA_045602865.1 Acutalibacteraceae bacterium | reverse complement strand
GCTGAGCTATGCTCCCGTGTGTTCGTTGCTTTCTTGCAACGTTGAATAATATACACTATTTCAAGACATTTGTCAACACTTTTTATAAAACTTTTTTCAAAAAATCAAATTATTTTTTCGAACTGTTTATTTATTGATTTCTTCAATGATTTTACACATTGAATCGTAGTTCTTTTCCATTTCTTCAACCAGTTTAAACTGTGTTCTGGCTCTTACAAGATTATGCTCAGGATAGTCAACCTTAAAGTAAACATCACCATTTATGAAGTCACCCAAAAATCTCATACCGCACTCAAAAGTAAGGAGAATTGCAGAGAAAGGAAGAAGCTCAATTTCTTTCTGGTTAAGGCTATCCCCTGCTGTTTCAAGAAATCCTTCGGCATAAGCCTTGAAATACTCAAGATTTATTGTAATCTTTGATAAATCGGTCTCATCCTCGGAGCCCGTATTTGCACCATAACGGATACTGTCGCCGAAATCATAGAGAGCCGAGCCGGGCATAATTGTATCAAGGTCAACAACACAGAGTCCTTTATTTGTTTTCTTGTCAAACAAAACATTATTAAGCTTGGTATCGTTATGGGTTACCCTGAGAGGAATCTCTCCTGCTGCAATCAAATCAGTAATGCGAGAACAGATATTTTCTCTTGCAAAAGCAAATTCGATTTCGGGAAGCGCCTGATCCTTTCTGCCGGAAAGATTCTTTTCTACCGCTTCCTTTAAGTCGTTAAAGCGGGAAGGTGTGTTGTGGAAATTAGGAATTGTCTCATGGAGAGTGTCTATGGGGTAATCCGAAAGAAGCTTCTGGAATGTACCAAAGGCGTGAGCAGAGCTTTTGAAATCATCGCTTGATTTGATTTCGTTGATTGAGTATGTATCCTCAACGAAGTTATAAAGCCGCCAGCAACCGCCATCATCAGCAATATAGTAATTCTTTCCATCCTTTGCAGGGTATACTGTAAGAGTTTCTCTGTTGGGATCCCCGCCCATCTCCTCAATTTTCTTTCTGAGGAAGGATGTAACATTCATTACATTTTCCATTAACTCAACAGGCTTTTTGAAAACATTGATGTTAATGCGCTGAAGCAGGTAACGAACAGACTCGCCGCCTTGTGTAATATATTCTACGATATATGTATCATTAATATGACCATCTGTGATAGGTTTGTAGCCTTTTACCTCACCAAAATCAGGAAAAGCGGCAATAATATCCGACACATTTGTTAATTGATTTGTAATACCCATTTTATTTTATCTCCTTACGAAAAATTGCAAAGCACTCGGGATTATGGAATCCGGGCGGCAATGTAGAAACCGGCGAAAATGCCACATAGTGAGGTGTTTCGCAGTCATCACCGCATTTATAAAAATTTGCTTTAATAACGGAATAATCTATCTGATTATTGTCAATGCCGTAAAGCTCAGCAATAAATTCCCGGCTCAGCGAAACGTTAACTTTCCAGAACTCACCAAGAGAATCCGCCCCCTTCTGCGGTATAACCATTGGTGAAAGACTTGAAATATTGCTTACAAGCTTACGCCCTTGGCGGCTTTTACCGAATTCACAAAGGAAAGCACCTGCAGAATTCATTTCAACATTAATATATTCATCCCTGCCGTTTACGGGAGCTACAAAGAATTCAAGACAACTATCTCTGTAGATGGGAGCATCACGGTCCGTGAAAACTGTCCGAGGATTGACTTCATAGCATTTAAGTGTAGCCTTGAGTGTATCGCCTACTACACCAACCTTAAAAAACACATCAGGTCTGTAAGGTCTCTCCGCTTCCCAATGAAAGGATTTCATTTGCAGGAAATCTGATTTTTCAAATTGCTCCATATCGGAAAAAACAGGGAGCGGTAAACAGGATTTCATATTCATAATCCACCCTTATTTCATAAAATCAAGAATTCCGTTTGTATCATCCATTACGGACATTATCATATAAAGTCTCGGAATATGGAAGGGTCCTTTAAAAATATTACCCTTAAGGGTTGTAGATACGGAATTATCATAGTGAAGGTATCCGTACCATTCACCACTTTCCTTATCTACAAAGTATTTATCACAATATTCAACAAGAGTCTCGTATATTTCCTTGTATTTCTCATCACCGAACTGAAGATATGCAAGTCTTGCGGCAATCATAGCCTCGCACTGGGGCCACCAAAGCTTCATATCCCATTCAAGCTGTACGGGAGGACAGCCTTTCAGATCGGTAAAGGCGATAATACCGCCGTTGGCTTTATCCCAACCCAGGGGCATTGTAATATCTATAATATTTCTTGCAGCCTCAATAGCATCATTATTGCCTGTAACCAAACCCTCTGCCATAATGAACCAGGCAGCCTCAAGAGAATGTCCGGGATTTACGATTCTGCCATTGGGACTGTCAACGAACTCCCCTGCTCTTGTGACACTTTCAAGAAGAGCTTTTTCTGTAAGAAAGCCACCTGTAAGAATTTCCTCAAGGCACTCTGAACAGATATCGTTGTATTTATCAAAAAGACCTTCAACACTTCGCATAACCTGTGCAGTTGCAAGCATAATCATAACAGGTGAAAGAGCCTTTGAATCAATATTATCAGGATTAATCTTAGGCTGACATTTACGCACACCCTTGAAGCACTCGTAAGCTACAGCAAAATATTTCTCTGCATCCTCAAGAATAGCAAGATCCTTTGTAGCCTTGTAAAGCTCGGCACAACCGATAGCGGCAAATGTCTCAGAAAAATAGTATCTTCTCTTCTGAAGCTCGCGACCATCAGCCGTAACGGTAAAAAACATTCTGCCGTCAGTATCTGTGCATTTTTCTAAAAACGAATGAATATTTTTTGCTGCCTTTAAATATTCCGGATTTTTTTCGATAATATTATATGCCTTTGAAAACACCCAAAGAGCTCTGCCCTGAAACCATACACTTTTATCCGTGCCATAGATATTACCTTCTTTGTCGAGACAGGTGTAAATACCGCCGTTTTCATAATCAATGGCATTATCAAGCCAGAAGGGTAAAATGTTTTCAACAAGATCTTTTTTGAAATTCATACAATCATCTCCATTAATGAAATAACATCATTTTTAATATACCATATACCACCAAAAAAGACAACAGTAAAAAAGCTTTTTTATTGTATGATATGGTGTTTTAACTGAATAACAAACAAAAATGAGGACAGAAAAACTCTCCTCTGTCCTACATTTTTATGTTTAATTCAATTAAAGCTTAGTGAAGGAATATACATGTTTCAGCATCAATACATAACAGTTTATCCTGCTAATAGTAAATTAACTACCTGAGTATAATCTTCAACGGTTATTTCTTCATCCGAGTTTGTGTCTGCTGCCAGGAAATACGCTTCGTGAAGCTCCTTTAAGCCGTTGGCTACAAGTGCTACCTCGGAAGCATCCAAAACATCAACTACGCTATCTCCGTTAATATCGCCCTCCACAATTAATTTGTATGATTCTCGTTGGTTTCCTGTGTAGAGCAGAATTTCAGAACCGGTTCCGTACCAGTAGTTATTTCTGTACACATAAGATGGGATAACGTAGTAGTTTGTAGTATCCTTGAATCCTATAATCTCAGAATAATTGGTGCAAGCCTTAATTTTTGTGTATATTAGGTTATTATCAAAATTGATGTGTGTATTGGGTAGTGCGAACATATAATAAAGTCTGTTTTCACACATGGAACTTGTAA
>JAZSCI010000151.1:0-2913 GCA_045602865.1 Acutalibacteraceae bacterium | reverse complement strand
CGTGGATACACTGTTGGTAATAAGATACATATGTCCACTTGATTCAAGAACAACCAGAGCTATTGCATAGATTTCATAGAGCAATATTCCGGCAAATATCATACCGAAGGACTTTAAATTAAGTCCCTCGGATGATTTTGTTCTTAAAATCTGAGCAATCTGAGGTATGTATCCTACCGACATAATGATTCCGCCGATAAGCTGAAACACACCAAAGAAGTTACTCATTTTCACCAAGCCTCCTGAGTTCTTCAGGAGCCATAATAACCAAATCGAGAGAGATATCATCTATCGTTTTTTTCTCGCAAAACAAATCAGAAAAATGCTCTTCTAAAAGCTTTATTTCCTCTTTGCTTTCCGGAATATCGAAACAACAATAGATATCGTTCGTCTCGTTTTCAGTTTCTTTATCCGCTCCTGTTCTGATCTCGGTTATGTATCCTTTAAGCCCTGCGTAATCGCTGTCGGTCGCAATTATTCTTTGACCTACTGCGAGTGCAACCCCTTCTGTGATTACACCTTCACCTGCTCTTGTACAAATCATTTGCTTGTTCCCTCCTTAGTGCTGTTAAACACAATTTCTTTTGCCTGCCTTATTCGCTGAGGTGCATATGTAAGCTCCCAAGCAGTTATAAAGCTTTGTACCCTCGAAAGAAGCTTGAACAAATCAAAATCATTGATATTGATAGAAACTTTCGATTCCTCAACATATGATTTCGGCTGTATATAACTTCCGCCGCTGGTACTGTTAATGGCTTTAATTCCTTTTCCGTTTTCAACCTGAATGAACCAAGGATAGTTTCTCGGTTTACCTGTTGCATCAACGGTAGCGCGTATAATCTTTAGTTTGGTTACACTGCACTTTCCCTTTTCATCAGGTTCTCCGAATATCTTATCCTGCGTCATCTCAAATTTCTCTACGCCCTGATTAAGCTTTGAGAAGATATACATGAGTTCATCAGGAGTAATGTTTGCTTCGACCGATACCGTTTTATCTCCGGTACCGTTTGAATAATCAAGCATTGTAATGCCGATTAATGAAGTAACATTCTTGCCCTCATGATTCTTATCGCCGGTTGCCTGCACATGTGCATAGTATTCAACCGGAGGAAGTCTCATTTTATCGTTAAACTCAATCAGTTTCTTCGTTGTCGCGTATTTTGAAATCTGTCTTGAAATAAATCTTTCCTCGCTCATATTAACCTCCATTAAATTTGCTTAAGATAATTCACAACAAGCTTTGTTAAGAACATCGGTAGTTTGTTAATATCCGTTATATCTAAGAATCCTTCTTTGTAGATTCTTTCGATATTAGGCTTATCATCGCCGATTGCTGCTGCAAACATCATAATTCCTTTTTTCTTATACTCTCTTTTGATACCGCGAAGGTCCGCTTCTGCTTCAGTACCTCCATAACTTGAGGCTGCAGGTTGTCCGTCCGAAATAACTATAAGAATTTTAATCTTCTCTGGTCGCTTTTCAAGACGCTCTGCTACAAACCTTAATGCTGCACCGTCACGGTTATTTGACCTTGCTGCCATATCCATAATTCTGTATCTGTCGTTTTTATCGACATTATCAAATTCGGTATAGTTATAGATCTCAACCGTAGGATGCGAGGCATATGTCTCTGTGTGTCCGTACATAGCAAGAGGAATACCAAGTGATGTACAAAAGTCATACATGACAATTGCTGCAGTTCTTGCAGTTGTCACTCTGTCTCCCCAACTCATTGAACCGGACTCATCAACCAAAACAGCAACAGCCATTTTTGCCTCATCGTCGGGATACTTCTTGTTATAGAATATCCTTCCGTCTTCCTGGATAACGGAACGAGCATTCATTCGTCTGCCAAAGAGAAGCCCGTTAATTCTGCCTCCTTCAGATTCATCCTTAAGCTTAGGAAGAATTTGTTTCTGAAGTCTTTTAGAAACAGAAATAAGCGGCGGGGCTATTTTCTTATAACCCTCCTTATAGGAATCAGGAACCTTTGCCATACGGTTAATCCTGATATGGATACCTTTGTGAGCATTACCATACCGGATTGCATCTGACTCTGCCTGAAGTTCTTCTTCAAGCTCTTCGTTATACCTCTCATAGGCGTGATCCTCAGCAACAGATGAAAGTAATCGTTCCATATCCTTGACTGCGTGTTCATAACCGCTGCCAGCATAGGAATCGTTCTTTTCTACGCCACCGGGACCTTCATCCTCAATAGAGTCGGTTTTTGTAAGAGCTAGTCTTCCGCCTTCAGATTCAAGTACTTCCTGAGCTTCAGCAACTGCATCACCTTTTCCTGAAAAGTCAGGCTTACATCTGCCTGAGCATGGAGCACCGGTACCGGCAGGAGCTTTTGATCCACCTGCAACACCGGTTGGATTGCCAAGTGCTTTTTCAAGAGCCTCAAGCATATCCATAACCTCCTGAGGTGTTTTTGAAGGATCCTTTTTAATCTCTTCAATCCACTCCTCAACATAAGGCCACATTCTTATGAGAATTCTGTTTGCACAGTCGTATCTTCTTCTGGCATCCGTTTTATCGATTGCCTCATCTACGAGTTCAATGCAGGAATCAAAGGAATCAATAAGGTCCCCTTTATATCCTCCATCATTGTTATACTCGCCGACACGTGCATACTGAAGAATCATGTTCATAAGAATTGCAGCAGGAGGCACCTCGTTTTCAATCTGCTGTGAGACAGAAAGTGCATCTTCTGTAAGCTTAACATTGTTAAGCACAATACCGGTTTTAAATTTACCCGGAAAGTCAGTACACATACTGCCTTCTATATAGCAGTCCTCGAGGATGTTTGCGATACTGTGCAGCACATACTTGATAATACAGATTATCTTCTGGTCCTTTTCCTTTAAGACTTCAAGATACTTTTCTAAGTGTTCTTGTTCGTCAGGCTCA
>JAZSCI010000150.1:0-1894 GCA_045602865.1 Acutalibacteraceae bacterium | reverse complement strand
CAGTTTTTCAGAAAACTTCAATTACCCATATGTTTCAAAAAGTGCAACAGAGTTCTGGAGAAGATGGCATATGTCCTTGGGCACTTGGTTCAGGGATTATGTTTACATTCCCTTAGGCGGAAATCGGGTTTCGAAAATAAGATGGTTTTTCAATATTTTCGTAGTATGGTTTCTTACGGGCTTCTGGCACGGAGCTGCCTGGAATTTCATTGTCTGGGGCTTGTTCTTTGCAGTTCTTTTGATTATAGAAAAAGTATTCCTGCTGAAATATCTCGGTAAATCAAGGCTTTTAAGCAGAATTTATACCCTTGTAGCCGTTGGTGTAAGCTTTGTCATATTCAATGCAGAGGATATGAGTGAGGCTTTTTCCTATATCAGCTCAATGTTCGGTGCAGGGGATGTGCCACTGGTTTCCGCAGAATTTTTCTATTACCTGAAAAGCTTCGGTATAACCCTTATTTTAGGTGTAATAGGTGCAACGCCTGTTGTTAAAAATACTGCCGAAAGGCTTTGGAATAATGACAAAATATCGAAATATATATGGATTGCAGAGCCCGTAGGACTTGTTGTTCTTATGCTGATTATGACCGCATACCTTGTGGATGGCTCATTTAATCCCTTTTTGTATTTCAGGTTTTAGGAGGTAGCTATGACAAAAATAAAGTATATTGTTATATCTCTTGTTATGGCAGCCTTCTTTCTGGGCTTTTCTCTTTTTGCCTGGGTGAAGCCTTCAGATGAGTTTTCTGAAAGTGAACGAAGAAAGCTTTCTCAACCTCCGGAATTGAGTATGAGCACCATACTTTCCGGGGATTTTATGAGTAATTTTGAAAATTACACTCTTGACCAGTTTCCCCTGAGAGATAAATTCAGAACCCTGAAGGCTCTCGTGACACTCAATATTTTTAATCAGAGTGCAAACAATGATATTTATGTTGCTGATGGATTTGCAAGTAAAATCGAATACCCGTTGAATGAGGCTTCTGTCAGAAGGGCGGGGGATAGATTCCGTTATGTGTACGAAAAATATCTTAAAGACAAAAACACAAAAAACTATCTCTGTGTAATCCCTGACAAGAACTATTTTCTTGCAGAGGCTAACGGCTACCTTTCCCTTGATTATGACAAGATGCTTGAAGAATTAACGGATAATACGGATTTTCTTCAGTATATTGATATAACAAATGATTTGGAAATTTCTGATTATTATAGAACAGATACCCATTGGCGACAGGAAAGGCTTGTTCCCATAGCAGAAAAAATAGGTGATGCTATGGGTACGGATGTGACATCCCGATATGAGGAAAATGAGCTTGAGAATGACTTTTACGGAGTGTATTACGGACAGTCGGCTCTGCCTCTTGAGGGTGAGAAAATAAAATATCTCACAAATTCAACCCTGGATAATTGCAAGGCTTACGACTATCAGAACCACAAGGAAATGCCCGTTTACGATATGGAAAAGGCAGTGGGCAAGGACCCTTATGAAATGTATCTTGGGGGACCTCTCTCCCTTGTAACTATTGAAAATGAACAAGCCAAAACAGACAAAGAGCTGATAATTTTCAGGGATTCCTTCGGTAGTGCAATAGCACCCTTGTTGGCGGAGGGCTACAGTAAAATAACACTTGTGGATATACGCTACATCCACCCCGATGTTATCGGAAATTATATTGAATTTGATTCACGGGATGTGCTTTTTCTTTACAGCACCTCAGTGCTCAATAACAGTGAAACGATTAAATAATTAAATGATTTTAAGTCCTTGAGGGTGCGTTAACTTCGGTTGGCGCACTTTTTTCTTGCGTTTCTGCACGATTTTTCTGCATTTCGGGGATGTGTATTGAAATTTTTTGTGGTCGTAGAATAAAATGTGCTTAAGGGAAATACACCC
>JAZSCI010000149.1:0-9801 GCA_045602865.1 Acutalibacteraceae bacterium | reverse complement strand
ACATTTGAATTACCTCCAAATATTTTTTTAGTTTTTTAACCTTGTATATTTTACCACAAAATTAAATAAATGCAATAACTTTGATATAAATTTAACTTAATTTCGTGATTTTTGGCAAATTGTCAAAAAATATTGTTCAAACTGAAGAAAATTAAGTTATTTTTTTGTTTGTCATGAACAAATTTAATGTCTTTTATTTATATCCGCTTTAATTAACCACATTAACGGGAGTTCCGGAGAGATATCCTTCAATATTTTTCTCTAATATTTCCATAAGTCTGAGCCTTGTTTCGTATGCTGCCCAGGCGATATGGGGTGTAATGAAGCAGTTTTTAGCCGTAAGAAGTGGGTTATCCTCGCGGGGGGGCTCTGTTGAAAGTACATCCGTGCAATAGCAGGCTATTCTTTCTGAGTTGAGCGCATCCGCAACATCCCGTTCATTTGCAACGGGACCTCTTGATGTATTTATGATACAAACGGATTTCTTGGTTTTATTGATGAAATCTCTGTTAATAAGTCCTGCAGTGTTTTCTGTAAGCGGACAGTGTACGGAAATGAAGTCTGACTGAGAAAGAACAGTGTCCATCTCCGTGAACTCAACAAAATCAGCATCGGGCTTTCTGCCGGAGGGAGTATAACAAAGAACCCTCATACCGAATGCACGGGCAAGCTCGCTTACTCTTTTACCGATTTTTCCGAATCCGATTATTCCCAGTACCTTACCGTCAAGCTCGTATAAAGGCTTGTTCCAATAACAGAAATGCTCACATTTTGTCCAATCGCCGTTTTTTACGGAATCTGTGTATTCCTGAACGTGGTTAGTGTGCTCAAGCATATATGAGAAAACCATCTGAGCCACCGCGTTTGTGGAATATGCCGGAATGTTGGAAAGAGGTATATTCCTTTTGCGAAGGGCATTACCGTCAATCTGATTAAAGCCTGTAGCGAGTGTGCTTACGAATTTAAGTGAGGGGAGTTGTGCAATTATTTCCTCTGTGAGCGCTACCTTATTTACAATGAGAATGTCTGCATCCTTTCCTCTTTCTACGATAAGCTCAGGAGAAGTATTGTCGTAAACTGTAAGGTCAACGAGATTTTCTATACATTCCCAGGAAAGGTCACCCGGATTCTCTGTGTAGCCGTCAAGGATTACGGCTTTCAGTTTTTTACTCATAATTTATCACCCGACCACATTATACATAAAAGTGAGAAAGGTTTCAACGTTTTTGTTTAATTACTTGACCTATGGTAAATATTGTTATAAAATAGTGTTAATAATCAATAGTGTACGATGGACTGTGTCGATTGCGGCAAAGGGGTGAAGTCTTGCATAAATCAAAAATAAACAAGGAGCAACGCATAATGCGCATAATGAGCAGGATAGCTGCAGCATCATTTTTTGTGGCATTTGTTCTTGTGGGGTTGCTTGTTTTTCTGAGTCTTCCCGTAGTACAGTCTCAGCTTGAGTGGATTAATAATTACTTTATTGAAATAGAAAATTTTATTGCACAGTTTGATAAGTTTACTGCCTTTGCAGTCATACTTTTCTTTTTTTGTGTGAAAAGTGTAATATCCTTTGTTCCGTACTCGGTTTTATTTATCGGAAGCGGTCTTGTTTTTTCTGCACCCACTGCAGTGTGTATCAATGCAATAGGATATGGTCTTCTGGCAAGTATCAAGTTTCTGTGGGGGCGGCGCTTTGGCGGTGGCAGTGCCCACAGACTTATGCTTCGTTCCTCAGCAGTAACGGACTTTATGAAGCTTGAGGGACACGGCAACAGATGGATGCTGTCTGTTCTGCAGTTTATTCCTTTTATACCTGTCGGCTCTGTCAGCAGAGCATACGGTGCAACGGATATGAGGTATCTTTATTTTGTGGCATTATCCGTTCTCGGAGTGTTGCCGCGTCTTATTTCCTGGAGTATTGTAGGATGTAATATCACCAATCCCTTTACGCCGGGCTTTGTATTACCCTTTGTAGGCTTGTCTGTAATAACAGGCATTTCTGCTTTGATTGTGAAAGCTTTTTTGAAATTAAATCGGAAGGATGAAAAATATGAAAAAGAATGATGTTTTATCACAGGATTTCCTGGCGAGGCTTACCGCTGTTTACGGTGATGAGGCTGCTGCTCAGCAGGAGAGATACTATGCTCTTGCCGAAGCTTTTGAAAATGCTTTTTCAAAGGATTCGGATATCAGATTTTTCTCTGCTCCCGGCAGAACTGAGGTAGGCGGAAATCATACCGACCACAATAACGGAAAGGTACTTGCTGCCGCTATCAATCTTGATGCGGTTGCAGCTGTTTCTCCCCGTGAGGATAAGCTTATCTGCATTAATTCTCAGGGCTATAAGCCGATGAATATTGATGCGGCTGACCTGTCCGTTAAGCCTGAAGAGGCAGGTAAATCCCATGCTCTTGTGAGAGGTGTTTGTGCAAGATTCAACGAGCTTGGTTATAATTACGGTGGCTTTGATGCTTGTATAACCTCAAAGGTATTGTCCGGCTCGGGACTTTCATCCTCTGCCGCTTATGAGGTGCTTATCGGCACAATACTCAATTATCTTTACAATGACGGAAAAATCAGCGCAGTTGAGATTGCACAGATTTCACAGTACGCAGAAAATGTTTATTTCAAAAAGCCCTGCGGACTTATGGATCAGACCGCTTGTTCAGTAGGTGGCTTTGTACAGATTGATTTTGAAGATACCGAAAAGCCCGTTATCAATAAGGTTGATTTTGATATTGCAAAGCACGGCTATAACCTTTGTATTGTTGATACCGGCGGAAACCACGCTGACCTTACCGGTGATTATGCGGCAATCAGACTTGAAATGAATTCTGTTGCTGAGTATTTCGGCAAAAAGGTTCTTCGCCAGGTTCCCGAAGCAGATGTTTTTGAAAAGATGGGAGACATCAGAAAGAAAACCGGTGACCGTGCAGTTGAAAGAGCAATTCATTTCTATAATGAAAATAAGAGAGTTGACAGACTTTCAAAGGCTCTTTCTGATGGTGATTTTGAGGCATTCAAGTCCATAATCATCGAAAGCGGTAAATCCTCATATATGTACAATCAGAATTGCTTTACCCTCACAAAGCCGGAGGAACAGCCCGTAGCACTTGCTCTCTGTCTTACCGAAGAGCTTCTTAAGGGCAAGGGCGCATACCGTGTTCACGGTGGCGGCTTTGCAGGTACAATTCAGAGCTTTGTGCCTGTTGAGGAAACTGAAAAATATGTTTCCGCTATGAAGAAGGTGTTCGGTGAAAACTCTTGCTACATCCTTAAGGTAAGAAGCCACGGCGGATGTGAAATATGATAAGAAAAATTGTGGAGAAGGATGTGCCTTCGGGTATGTCCTCTCCGTTTTTGAGCCTGGTTCTTGCAAATTCCCGCAGTCAGACAGAATCTTGTGATGGCTTGTATTCAGCAGAAAACGAGCAGGGTGATATCCTGTTCGTTTTTTCAGTGAAGCGAGGTCTTGTGTGTATAGCCTTTGCAGAAGACTTTTCTTATACACAAGCCGCTGCAGAGGAAATGCAGATGTTTTTTGAGATAATGAATATCAGTGAGGTTGTTTCAAACAGGGATGCTCGTTTTTTCTCAACCGAAAACAGAAGATGTGCTTTTATGCAGTTGAATGATAATGTGAAGACTATATCGGAAGTATGTCAGCTTACTCCTGCTTCGCGTTTGAATGAATTCGCACAATGCTATGAGCTTTTGTCGGACAATAAAGGCTTTTTTGATGAATGGTATACAGAGCTTTCTCGTAAGCTGCGCGAAGGTACTGCTTTTGGGGTTTATGCAGAACGAGACGGTAAGGTTGTCTCAACGGCACTTGCACCCTGGGTGTATTCGGGAGACTGCTTTGTTTCGGGAGTTTTTACACATCCTGACTACAGAGGGCAGGGGATCGCCACAAATACTGTCAAAGCCCTTTCGTTAATTCTTAAAAACAATAACATAAAAAACATTTTTTTATGGTGTGAGCCGACATTGGTGGAATTTTATAACAGAACAGGCTTTGTTAAAATAAATGAAATTTATATTGGAGCGAAATAAAATGTATTTTTTTAATATAAGTGATGAGCTCAGGGTGCTTTCGGAAAAGGCACTTGAAATGTGTACTGAAAGCTTTCGTGAGATTGATAAAGTGACCGAGTTTAACCAGCAAAGAGTCTTAAAGGCTTTTGTTGATAATAGTGTAAGTGAAGCGCATTTTTGTCCCTCTACCGGCTACGGCTATGGAGACAGAGGCAGAGATGTGCTTGATGAGGTTACCGCAAACATTTTCGGTGCAGAGGATGCCCTTATAAGACATAGCTTTGCAAGTGGTACACATACTCTTGCGGTAATGCTTTTCGGCGTTCTGCGCCCCGGTGACAAGGTGCTTTGTGCTACGGGTGTTCCCTATGATACAATTCACTCTGTTATCGGTCTTTCGGGAGAGGGAATGGGCTCTCTCAAGGATTTCGGTGTTGAATTTGAAATTCTCCATTTGTTACCCGATGAAACTGTAGATTATGATGGACTTGCCGAGAAGCTTTCCGAAAATAACTATAAGGCTGTGTATATCCAGCGTTCAAGAGGTTATTCTCTTAGACCTACACTTCTTTCCGAGGATATCGAAAAGATTTGCACTATTTCAAAGAGCAAGGGTGATATTCTCACAATCCTTGATAATTGTTACGGTGAATTTACCGAGTACAAAACACCTGCAGAGATTGGTGTTGATTTGTTTGCGGGCTCACTTATAAAAAATCCAGGTGGCGGAATAGCCAAGTGCGGCGGATATATTGCAGGTAAAAAAGAGCTTGTTGAGTTGTGCTCTTACAGACTTACAACTCCCGGAATCGGTAGGGAGGTAGGAGCTACTCTCGGTAACACAAGAGATATTTTTATGGGGCTTTTCAGTGCGCCTCATATTACGGGAGAGGCGTTGAAAACTGCCGTATTTACCTCTGCCTTGTTTGAGCTTATGGGCTATGAGGTTTCACCTCGTTATAACGACAAGAGAGCGGATATTATACAGAGCATAAAGCTCTGCCAAAGTGAAAAGCTTATAGCCTTCTGTCAGGGACTTCAAAGCGGCTCTGTAATTGATAGTAATGTTGTCCCTGAGCCCTGGCCTATGCCCGGTTATGATTCGGATGTTATTATGGCAGCAGGCGCGTTTACAAACGGCTCATCTATTGAGCTTTCTGCAGATGCACCACTCAGAGAGCCCTTTGCCGTATGGCTTCAGGGCGGACTCAATTTCCATAGTGCAAAGGTTGGTGTACTGCTTGGTGCACAGCGGGTTATGAATCTGTGATGCCCTTGTCATAATCATAAATAAATTCACTTATTTCCTTGAAAACGGGAGCTCCGTCTGAACCGCCGGAGATTCCGTTTTCTTTCAGTATACATATAGAATAACGAGGATTTTCGTACGGAAAATATCCGGCAAACCAGGAAATTTTTATTTCGTTGTTGTTCTCATCATATTGTCCGCTTTGTGCAGTGCCTGTTTTGGTGCAGGAAGAGAATTTATGTGAAAATGCACCCTTGCCGGTGCCTGTGAGGGTTGTCTGAAGAAGTGCTTCGGATATTCTTTTGCAGGTGGATTTTTCAATTACCTGATGTCCTTTTTCGCGGGTTACAGGTGTAAAATTTTTATCAGAGTCCGCATAACCGAGAAGTATATGAGGTTTGTTGTAAATTCCGCCGTTTGCGAATACGGAAAATGCGGCTGCTATCTGTAAGGGCGTAGCAGAGAGCTTTCCCTGACCGAAGCTCAGGTTTCCGATAGCGGCATTACTGTTAAGCTCTTTTTCTGTGGGTAATGTGCCCGAAGCAGAGGATAATCCGTTGCCTAAATCTATTTCTTTTCCGAAGCCCAGAGCTTTTGCAGTTTTTAAGATTTTCTCTCCACCTGCTTCAATGCCCAAATCAATGAAATAAGGGTTGCAGGAAAGTGACATAGCCTCATTGAAGGTCAGTTCTCCGTGACCTTCTTTTTTGTTGCAGTAAAATGTTAATCCGCTTTTCTCTGTTTGTCCCGTGCAAAGGGATTTTCTAAGCGGAATATGATTTTCTGTTGCTGCTGCGGCGGTGATGGGCTTGAAAACAGAGCCTACCGCAAAGCTGCACAAAGCACGGTTAATGAAAGGTGCATCGTTGTTAGAAAGATATTCCTCTATTTTGCTTCTGTCGTATTCAGGTGAAGAGGCGAGTGTGAGCACTTCACCGGTATTTACATCTAAAATTACTACGGCTCCTTTTGTTATACCGGCATTTTTCATAGCCTTTTCCGAGACCTTCTGGAAATCCTTGTTTATGGTCAGGACAATACCTTTTTCGTTATAATAATTGTTGCTTCGTATCTCTATGGGCTCTGCGTTGAGCATTCTTCCCAGGGCATCGGTTGAATAGGCAACAGACAATTGACCGCCTGAATTTTTGAGCATTTCATTGTAGTGCTTTTCAATGCCGCATACACCATTACCCGAAGAGTCGGTATAGCCTATAAGATGTACTGCAACATTTTCTGCGTATCGGTCAAAAACCTGCATAAGCTTTATATTGTCCGATTCCCGTAGCTGCTGACTGTCAGCGAGTCTTACCGATGTGAAATAGCCTTTGCCTATTGTGCTGTCGGCATATTTTTTGTTTTTAAGGGATTTCAGCAAAATATAATTGTTTTCTGTAGGTCTTAAAAGGGCGATTGTGTACTGTCCCGTGTTTGTAAGCTTTTTCATATTACGGTCATAAACGGTGCCTCGGGAATTATCAAAGGTTTTTACCCTCAAGGAGGTTACACTCTGGGCATATTGTACGTTTTGTGAGATTTTGTATATTCTCACACACAAAACCGCGAAGGTGAAATACAGAGCAAACAACAGAGAAAAAACTCTTCTTAACATATAATGTTACCCCTCTTAATTGAATAATGTCATTAATAAAATAATGTCATTATTATTTACAAAAACTAAAAGGTATATTATAATTTATCATGGGTGATTGTATGAATGAACAATTTTCCCGTACAGAAATGATAATCGGGACAGAAAAACTGAAAAAATTGAAAAATTCTGCCGTTATAGTTTTTGGTGTCGGCGGTGTGGGCGGTGCAGTTACAGAAGCTCTTGCACGTAGCGGTATAGGAAGAATTGCCGTTGTTGACAAGGATATTGTAGAAGCTTCCAATATAAACCGACAAGCCGTTGCAAATTATGAAACTGTGGGCAGAAAGAAAACTGATGTGGCGGAGGAGCTCATAAAGAGGTTGAATCCGCAAGCTATAGTGGAAAAGTACGATATGTTCTATCTTCCCGAAACGGCTGATGCCATATCTCTTGAGAATTATGATTTTATCGTAGATGCTATTGATAATGTTACGGCAAAAATTGAGCTTATTGTCAGAGCAGATTCTTCGGGTGTGCCCATTATTTCCTCTATGGGCACGGGAAACAAGCTTTATCCTGAGCTCTTTGAAATAGGAGACATATATTCCACAAGTGTTTGTCCTCTTGCGAAGATAATGCGAAAGGAGCTCAAAAACCGCGGTATAAAAAAACTGCCGGTGTTGTATTCTAAGGAAATTCCCGTGAAAACAGGTAGCTCAGTGTGTGGCTCTATGCCTTTTACACCACCCGTTGCAGGGTATATAATGGCAGGCTATGTAATAAGAAAGATAACAGAAACTTAATAACGAGGTGTAATTATGAAATTTATCGAATGTGAAAAAGCAGGTGTTGTAGAGTGCTTTGCTCTTGTGAAATCCTGCGAGAAAAAAGCAGCGAAGAACGGTACGAACTTCCTGGATGTTGTTCTTGCAGATTGCGAGGGCGAGGTGTACGCAAAAATGTGGGATTTCCGTGAGGGTGTGAATTTCCTTCCCGAGGTAAATACCATAATCAAGGCAAGAGGCACTCTTCAGCAGTATAACGGAAACGATCAGTTTATAATTCAGCGAATCCGTGCGGCAGTGCCCTCGGATAATATAAATATGTCAGATTTCGTAAAATCTGCAGATTATAGCGGCGAGGCTATGCTTGGTGCAATTATTGTTCTTGTTAATGAATTCAAGGATGAGGATTTGAAAAATGTAGTTCTTGAAATGATAAAGGATAACAAAGAGAAGCTTTTTGTATTCCCTGCGGCGGAAAAGCTTCATCACGCTATGACCGGCGGACTGCTTTATCATACCTTGTCAATTGTCCGCCTTGCAGAGTGTATTTGCAGCATTTATCCCTTTGTAGACAGAGAACTTCTTCTTTCGGGTGCAATTCTTCACGATATTGCAAAAATCCGTGAGTATACTACGAATCCCGCAGGTATGGTTGATGGTCACACTCTTGAGGGTATGCTTCTCGGACATCTTGTAATGGGTGCCGAGGATGTGGGCAGAAAATGTGATGAGCTGAATGTTCCAGAGGAAAAGAAATTTCTCCTCCAGCATATGCTTATTTCTCATCACGGAAAGCTTGAGTTTGGCGCAGCTGTAAGACCTTCATTTATTGAGGCGGAGCTTCTTTCTCAACTCGATCTTCTTGATGCTAATATGTTTGAAATGGCAGATGCGCTTAAGGATGTTGCGGCAGGCGGATTTACAAACAGATTGTGGATGCTTGATAACAGAAGATTCTATAACCACGGCAGAATGGATGTTGAGCCCTCTGCAAAGATAATCGAACAGTAAGAGGTGTAAAAGGATGCAATATACTGAAATACGAATAACCGTTCCGGTTGGTGATACGGAGAGAGCATCGGGAATAGCAGTTATGACTGTTCCTTACGGTATATATATTGAGGATTACAGTGAGCTTGAAAAGGAAGCGCTTGAAATAGCCCGAATAGACCTTATTGATGAAGACCTTCTGAAAAAGGACAGAAATGTATCAATTATACATATCTATGTTCAGGAAAACGAAAATCCCGCAGAAGCTCTTTCCTTCGTTTCCCAGCGACTTTCAGCCGAGGGTATAGATCACGAAATAGAGACAGTAGGTTGCTGTGATGAGGATTGGGGCGACAAGTGGAAGGCCTTCTTCAAGCCCATGCCCGTAGGCGAGAGACTTTTTGTCCGTCCTGTATGGATTGATGATTACGATGCAGGAGACAGAGCGGTTCTTAATATTGAGCCCGGTGCAGCATTCGGCACAGGTACACACGATACAACGCGCCTTTGCCTTGAAGCCCTTGACCAGATTATCAAGGATGGTGACACAGTGCTTGATATCGGTTGCGGTAGCGGTATTCTTGCAATTTCCTCTATGCTTTTGGGTGCGTCAGAGGGCTTTGGTGTGGATATTGATGAGCTTGCAGTAAAGACTGCAAAGGAAAACGGACTTATGAACGGACTCAGTGAGCCTCAGCTTACCTTTGTGTGCGGTGACCTTGCAGACAAGGTTACAAAGAAATACGATGTGGTTGTAGCGAATATCGTTGCCGATGTTATTATTCTTTTCAGTACACAGGTCAGAGCGTTTATGAAGAATGGTGCAAAATTTATTGCTTCCGGTATAATTGATACAAGAGCCGATGAGGTAGCTTCTGCTCTTACGAATGCAGGTCTTAATATTGTTGAACGCATAGAGCAGGGCGGCTGGGCTTGTCTTGTTTGTGAGTAAAAGAATTTTTACATTTTCTTTCTGATTGTATGGGAAACACCTTTGTTTTTGTACAAAAACAAAGGTGTTTTTTTGTTGATTAATACTATATATTATCGTGTGAGATTATGGTAGTATAGCTATAGCATTTTATAATTGTTTTTGAGGAGAATTGTTATGAAACGAACATTAAGCTTAATTTTAACCC
>JAZSCI010000148.1:0-2673 GCA_045602865.1 Acutalibacteraceae bacterium | reverse complement strand
TATTCACTTCGAAAGGGTACACCTGCCGCTGAAATGCCTGACCCGTTTACCAAAAAAGAAAAAACAAAATGGTTTATGGAGCTTTTGAGGGTGCAGGAGGAAATAGCCGAAAAGAATCGGCAATAATCTAATAAACAATGTTTCATTGTTGAAATTAAAAATATATTGTAAGGAGTACAAAAAAATGACAGTAATCGAACTCACAAGACAGCTTGGAGCTGCAATTCAACAGGATGAGCGCTATGCCGCTTACAGAGAGGCAATTGAGGTAAATGAGAAGGATGCCGAGCTCAACGAGCTTATCGGCAAGATCAACCTTATTCAGCTCAATTACCAGAATGAAGCAGGTAAGGGCGAGGAAGCAGATGCAGGTAAAATGGAAGCATATGCCAAGGAATTTGAGGAAGCATATCGTGCAGTTATGCTTAACGGCAATATGGTTAAGTTTGAGTCTGCAAAAGCAGCTATTGATGATATGATGAATGAGATTATGGGCATTCTTGCTTGTTGTGTTGATGGTCAGGATCCTGCTACATGCACACCTGCACAGGAGCACCATTGTGACGGCAGCTGCGGAAGCTGTGATGGTTGTCACTAATTCTCAGACTACTATTTGGTGAACAGAGGTAAAAGATGGCTAAATTATCTCCGATGATGGAGCAGTATTTTCAGATTAAAAAAGACTATTCGGATACACTTCTCTTTTTCAGATTAGGCGATTTCTATGAAATGTTCTTTGAGGATGCAAAAATTGCCTCCAAAGAGCTGGAGCTTGTCCTTCCCGGGAGAGATTGTGGTCAGGAGGAGAGGGCTCCCATGTGCGGAGTTCCGTTCCATAGTGCCGAATCATATATTTCCAAGCTTGTAAGCAGAGGCTATAAGGTTGCCATTTGTGAACAGGTTGAAGATCCTGCTACTGCTAAGGGTATCGTAAAGAGGGATGTTGTCAGAATTGTAACTCCCGGTACCGTTATTGAAAGCAATATGCTTGATGAAGGTAAGAATAATTATCTTGCGTCAATCTTTATGAGCGAAAAAGAGTGCGGTGCAGTCTTTATTGATGTTTCTACAGGAGATATCCATCTTGAATCCTTTGTTGATGGTGATATTACTGCAAAGCTTATAAATCAGCTTTGTTGTTATTCGCCAAGCGAGATTATCCTTAATAAATATGCCGCCTCAGTTAAGTCTGTTATAGCCTTTATTAAGGACAAGCTTTCCGTTGACTATCGTTCAGTTAATGAGAATGATTTTACCGGGGCAGAGCTTGAGGATATAATCAAAAAACACATTCCCGAAGCAAACAACAATTTTACACAGTTTTCCGAAAATAAAAGTCTGTTGTTTGCCTTCGGTTACTCCCTTATTTATCTTAAGAATGTTCAAAAAAATGAGCTTCAGAACATTCGCGAGGTTGATTTCTATAATGAGGAGAGCTATCTTTCTCTTGATATTTCTGCAAGAAGAAATCTTGAGCTTACGGAAACACACCTTCGCAGAGAGAAAAAGGGAAGTCTTTTGTGGGTTCTTGACCATACACGAACAGCTATGGGAAAGAGACTTATCCGTAATTGGGTTGAACAACCCCTTGTAAACTATTCTTCTATTATTCAAAGACAGAAGGCTGTTGAGGAGCTTTCCTCACAGACAATACTTCTTGATTCAATTATGTCATACCTTTCAGATATGTTTGATCTGGAAAGAATTATGACAAGAGTTGTGTACGGTACAGCCAATGCAAAAGAGCTTCGTACACTCAGCATAACTGTTGATAAGCTTTATGACATTAAAAATTTCCTTGTAAATGCAGAATCAAAAATGCTCAGGGGAATCTATGATGACATTGACCTTCTTGAGGATATCAATTCTCTTATCAAGGAGGCAATTGTTGATGATCCACCCATGTCTGTAAGAGAAGGTGGAATGATAAGCCGTGGATATAATACGGAGCTTGATGATCTTCGTAATATCCTGGATAACGGCAAGGATTATCTTGCTACAGTTGAACAACAGGAACAGGAAAAAACCGGTATCAAGAAGCTGAAAATCGGCTACAACAGAGTTTTCGGCTATTATATTGAGGTTACCAATTCCTTTAAGGAGCTTGTTCCTGAGCATTACATCAGAAAACAAACTCTTGCAAATTGTGAGAGATATATAACCCAGGAACTCAAAGAGCTTGAAGCAAAGGTTCTCGGCGCACAGGAAAGAATTGTGCGGCTTGAATACGAGCTTTTCACTGCAATACGTACAAAGGTTGCAGATCAGCTTGAAAGGGTACGCTTAACGGCAAGAGCGGTTGCAAGACTCGATACCTTGTGCTCTCTTGCGTATACAGCGGTAAACAACAATTATACAAGACCTGTTGTTGATACATCCGATGAGATAATTATTGAAAACGGAAGACATCCCGTTGTTGAGCTTATGCTTGATGGTGCGCCCTTTGTTCCAAATAATACACATCTTGATTGCAGAGATAACAGAACCGCAATTATAACCGGTCCGAATATGGCGGGTAAATCTACATATATGAGACAGGTGGCTATAATCACTCTTATGGCACAGATCGGTAGCTTTGTTCCTGCATCAAGTGCAAAAATCGGTATTGTTGATCAGATTTTCACACGAGTCGGAGCAACGGATGATTTATCCGCAGGACAGTCAACCTTTATG
>JAZSCI010000147.1:0-1818 GCA_045602865.1 Acutalibacteraceae bacterium | reverse complement strand
CCCGTAGCCGCATCAAGTGCTATTGAGCCTGTGGGAATAGCTTCAATGTTCATACCTGCATTTTCGCCAAGACGCATAACTGCACCCTTGCCGAAATTCTTTTCTATCTGTGAAAGAGCTGTTTCAAGAGCTTTGTTCTTCTCTGTCCTATCTGCCATAATAAAACTAATTCCTTTCGTAATAAGTGTACAAATGTTCGGTTCGAGGGTTATTATATATGATAAATTGCAAAAAATCAAGCAATTTTAGAAAAAATATTGATTTTTTTCCGGCATAATTATGTGAAAGTTCATAAAATACACCGTTTTTAAGAAAAAACTCTTGCAATTGACCTGAAAAGGTGCTAATATACATTCGTTGACTTATGCAAAATTATTAAAGGGAGGTGCAGCTCAATGGCAAAATGTGAATTTTGTAACAAAGAAGTTGCTTTCGGCATTCAGGTTTCTCACTCACACAGACGTTCAAACAGAACATGGAAGCCCAATGTTAAAAGAGTAAAGGCTATCGTAAACGGTTCTCCTCGTAGAGTTTATGCTTGCACACGCTGCTTGCGTTCCGGTAAGGTTACTCGCGCTGTTTAATCACAGCTTCAAAAGCAAAAAAGTAATGGCTCCGATAGGAATATCGGAGCTTTGCTTTTTTTCGGGATGTTTTTCGTTTTTGTTATTTATCTTTGCTATTTACTTAGGTAGAACACCCGTAGGAAGCGCCTTCGGCGAAGTAAAAATGAATGATGAATATTGAATAATGAAGAATTGAAATTCCTCAAAAATTCCCCTTGAAAAACAACCGTATTCCTTGCGAAGCTGTAGGGAATGGGCACGGAGCCTTCGGCAAAGTAAGAGGGAAGAAGTAATAGTGAAGAAGTGAAATTCCTCAAAATTTTCCCTTGAAATACAACCGTATTCCTTGCGAAGCCGTAGGGAATGGGCATTGTCCATTCCGCAAGGCTTCACACAAAATATATTCAAAAAATAACCGCAGGACAGAATTAATTTTCCGTTCTGTGGCTTTTTAATTGATTCTGTTGCTTTTTAAGAATCCTCCACCATCGCAAGCGCTGGTCCCCCTCCTTTCGAAAGGAGGTAGCACACAGCTATTGGCTTTTTCTTGCACAAAAGGACAGCGTCTTTTTTGTGGAATAATACTATTTAAATATTGAGTGAGAATATGGTAGTATAAGATGAAAAATTATATTCAGACAATTATATATATTCTTTGAGAGGTATCTGTATGAAAAATGCATTAAAAAGAAGCTTATCGGTTATTCTTGCAATCACAATCATCTTCAGCTCTGCGTATGTTGGACTTGGTGAAATTAATTTCAGCGGACTTTTTTCGGTTAAGGCAAATGCGGCAAGTGTTGATGATTTGACATTTGAATTGAACGATGATGGCTTGTCGTATTCTGTAACAAACTGTAGTGATTCTGCAAGAGGAGAGCTTGTTATTCCTGATACATATAATGATTTACCTGTAACGAGCATAGGTGATTATGCTTTCTCTTGGTGCTACAGCCTTACCTCAGTAAGAATCCCAGATAGTGTAACAAGTATAGGTTCGGGTGCTTTCTCTTGGTGCGGAAGCCTTACCTATGTTACAATCCCCGACAGTGTAACAAGTATAGGTAAGGATGCTTTCTATGACACTGCTTATTATAACAATAGTACCAATTGGAAAAACAGAGTTTTATATATCGGAAATCATTTCATAAAAGCAAAAGAATCTTTGGCGGGTTCATACGAAATAAAGCCGGGAACAAAAACAATTGCAGGCTATGCTTTCTCTGATTGTACAAGCCTTACCTCTATCACC
>JAZSCI010000146.1:0-14031 GCA_045602865.1 Acutalibacteraceae bacterium | reverse complement strand
ATGAAACAGTTAAATTCATCAAGGAGCATGACTTAATCAAGTAATATGGCATCTCTTATACAAAAATATATAGGCGACAAAGCCTTTTACAAAAAGGTGCTGATTGTTGCCGTACCTATAATGGTGCAGAATCTTATCACAAATTTTGTCAGTATGCTTGACAATCTTATGGTAGGCTCTTTGGGCACCGAGCAGATGTCGGGTGTTTCCATTGTAAACCAGCTTCTGTTTGTATTTAATCTTGCAATCTTCGGAGCATTGAGCGGTGCAGGTATCTTCACCGCCCAATTTTTCGGTAAAAAGGACAATGAGGGTATACGATACACACTCAGGTACAAGATTATAGTTACGGGAATACTTCTGGTAGTGGGTACGGGAATACTTATTTTCCTTCGTGAGCCCCTTATAAATATGTTCCTTCACGATTCGGACAGCTCAGGAGATTTAGGTCTGACTCTCGGATATGCCGAAAAATACCTGAGGATTATGATTATAGGCTTTCTGCCCTTCTGCATAGCCCAGGTTACTTCAAGCACTCTGCGTGAAACGGGAGAAACCTTCGCACCCATGATTGCGGGCTTTATTGCCGTTTTCGTAAACTGCACCTTTAACTGGATACTGATTTTCGGCAAATTCGGCTTTCCTGCTTTAGGTGTTGAGGGTGCCGCTATTGCAACTGTTCTTTCCCGATTTGTTGAGTGTATATGCCTTGTAATATATGCAATCAGGCACAAGAACAGATTCCCATACTTTGAAAACACCTTCAAAAGTGTTTTCATACCCAGGGATATATTCAAGGCTATTACCATAAAGGGTATGCCCTTGCTTTTCAACGAGTTTTTCTGGTCTGTGGGAATGTCTCTTCTGAGTGTTGCATACAGTCTCCACGGTATTGCCGTTGTGGCAGGCTACAGTATTTCCTCTACGGTTATGAACCTTGCAAATATTGCTTTCATTTCTCTTGGAAGCAGTATCGGTATTATCATAGGCAAGCAGCTTGGTGCAGGCAAATTCAAGGAAGCTGTGGACACAGACAGAAAGCTCATAACCTTCTCTGTGCTTCTCAGTGGGGTAATCGGTATTGTAGTGTTCCTTGTGGGAGATAAAATACCCCTTCTCTACAACACCTCTCCCGAATCAAAGGAGCTTGCCGCTTACTTTATCAGAACCTGCGCACTTTTCATTCCCGTACACTCCTTTGCAAACTCCGCTTATTTTACAGTACGAAGCGGCGGAAAAACCTTTATAACATTCCTTATGGACAGTGTTTTCATTTTAGGAGTGAATGTGCCCGTTGCCTTCGGTCTTTACTATATATGCGGCCTTTCAATACACACCATTTTCCCCATAGTTCAGGCTATTGATATTATTAAGGTAATTGTGGGAATGACTCTCGTAGCAAAAAAAGTGTGGCTGAATAATATTGTAGGGTAAATATTGAGGCAGAGGAAAAAGAATGCTTTAATAAACAATAACAAAACAAACAATAACAATAAGGCTCTGACCGATTGGTCAGAGCCTTATTCTACCTTTAATTCAGGTAAAAAACTTATTTTACAGCGTCCTTAAGAGCTGAGCGTGCCTTGAAAGCGGGAACCTTTGTTGCAGCGATTTTGATTGTCTCGCCTGTCTTGGGGTTACGGCCTTCCTTAGCTGCTCTCTCGCGTACCTCGAATGTACCGAAGCCGATAAGCTGAACCTTATCACCCTTTGCAAGAGCGCCTTCGATTGCACCGAAAACTGCTGCTACTGCCTTTTCAGCATCCTTCTTTGCGAAGCCTTCTGCTGCTACTGCATTTACAAGATCTGTTTTGTTCATTTTGAAATCCTCCAAAAATTTTTTTATTTCCAAATCACAACGTGATTTTATTGGACTGAGTTTTGTCAGCATTTTATTCAGCCAACTGTTTTTTTGCTTCATCCCAAAGCTCATCCAGCACCTCAAGGGATGACTCTTTAAGGTCAATTCCCCTCTCCTGAGCAAGGCCTTCTGTGAGAGTGTATCTGTTCACAAATTTCTTTGTTGCCATATGGAGTGCCGTTTCTGCATCTGTGGAGCAGAAGCGAGCCACATTAACGACTGCAAAGAGCAAATCGCCAAGCTCTTCATCTATAAGACTCTGTTCACCCTTTGCAAGAGCTTCCTTAACTTCCTCAAGCTCCTCGGAAACCTTGTCAAAGGCACCCGAAGGCTCCTTCCAGTCAAATCCGCCCTTACTTGCCTTCTTCTGTATTTTCTGCGCTCTCATAAGAGCAGGGAATACGGCAGGCACTGCAGCCATAGCTTCGCTCTGGGTTTTCTGATTTTTGGTGCTTCGTTTGATGTCATCCCAATTACTGAGAACCTCACCTGTAGAAGAAACCGACACATCACCGAAAACGTGGGGATGTCTTACAATAAGCTTCTGACAGATATCGTTTGCCACATTGTCAATATCAAACCAACCATCTGTACGGGCAATATCCGAATGGAAAACAACCTGAAGCATTACATCACCAAGCTCCTCGCGCATAAGCTCGGGATTGTTGGTGTCGATAGCTTCAATAACCTCATAAGTTTCCTCAAGAAAATCCTCGCGGATAGAAGAATGTGTCTGCTCCATATCCCAGGGGCAGCCGCCCGGCTGTCTGAGAATCTTTACGATTTCCACCAGATCCTCAAATCCGTAGGTTTCCTTGAATTTAAAATCCTTTACCATATCTATTCCTCTTTACCTAACCTATTTTAAACTATAAGCTTATATTTTTCAAGTATTTTTGCTATTTTTTCTCCTTTTGGGAGCATTAAAATGTCATCTTTTACCAAAATTTTCATTAAAAGAACTAAAACAGCATATACAAGCACCGCAACACCGATGGAAACGATACAAGCAAGGGAGCTTCCGCTAAGTCTGCTATCGGGATTTCCGAAGGTAAGCACATTACACAGAAGTGTATATGCGCCGTAAGCTGCACCGCCACAAGCCACTGCCGCAATAAGCGGCTTTACAAGAACACCCTTTATATCAAGCTGAATTCCTGTTTCCTTGCGAAGAGCAAAGAAGTTAATGAAAATGCAAAGAAGGTAGAAGAATGCAGTTCCGAAAACGGCGCCCTTAACATTGATTTCAGGGATACCGATAAGAATGTAGTTAAGTCCTATTTTAAACACACAACCGAGAGCCAGTGCCTTTGCAGGGACATCCGCTCTGCCTATTGCCTGAAGGATATTTGTAAGGGGTGAGGACAGAGTGAGAATGGGCATCATAAGTCCGTAAAGTGCAAGCACGGGTGCGGCAACTGCGATACCTGCTTCACCCTCAGTACCCTTGTAAAGGAGTGTGAGAATAGGCTCGGAGAGGGCAAAGAAGCCTGCGCCTGCAGGTAATGCTATGAGCATTGTTATTCTGAAAACAGTATTTACGGTAGAGTTTACAGAGTTAAGCTCTCTTTTCGCCATAGCCGCGGAAATAACGGGAATTGCACTCACACCCAAGGTCATCATAACTGTGGGAACAAGGTTTCTGAAATCGAGAGTTGTGTCATAAGCACCGTAAAGGAAGGTGTCTATATTCTCCGTAGCGATATTTGCCGCATTTATGGATGAGCCATACATTCCCATAATGGTGTCATAGCTTGCTGCTACCACACCCTCAAGGCGGCTCTGTATCATAAATGTATCAATGAAATTTGTAATATTAAGTACAAGTGAGCTTGCTGCAGTAGGTACGGCAATAGCTATAAGCTCCTTGATAGTATCCCTTGGGGGAGCTGCAAGAGGAGAATTAACAAGCATTTCCTTTGAAATGCCGTCTTTTCTTATTTTGTGGCGAAGGGCAGTATACAATGCACCGAAAACTGTGCCCAATGTAACACCCATTATAGCTCCTGCCGCCGCAAGAGCATAAACAATCGCTTTATCCGCCTCGGTTTTCACCACAAAGCCGAAAACCTCACCTGTGAGAGCAATCTGCTTTTGTGAATAATTAAGAAGAAGGTTTGCAAAAACAAGTCCGAAAACCAATTTACCCACAGACTCTATAACCTGGGAAATTGCCGTAGGGTACATATTGCTTAAGCCCTCATAGTAGCCTCGGTAGGTACTCATTATGCAACAGAAAAGAATTGAAGGCGCAATAGCAAGAACGCTATACAGTGCAAGAGGTGAGCCTACATTTTCCACATAAGGATTTGCCGCAAGAAGGATAGCTCCCGTACCCAACACACCTAAAGCCAGAAACAGAGGGAAGGTTATTTTCATAACCTGCTTAACATCTCTGTATCTTCCCAAAGCCGCGTGCTTTGAAACGATAGTTGATACTGCAACGGGCAGACCTGCCATTGAAATAGCATAAATCGGGGTATACAGATTGTATGCCGCACCGAAATAGCCTCTGCCCAGAGAACCGATTATACCGGTCAACGGAATTTTATAAACGGCACCGATGATTTTAACAAGGGCAGTTGCCACAACAAGGACTATTGCTCCACCCAATACATTTTGCTTTTTGATTTGTTTTTCAGCCATAGCTTACTCCTTTCCTATAAACTCTCTCAACAGAGAGTCTGCGGGCACTGCCTTTGCCTCAATAGTCGGAAATTTCAAAAGATTTCTGATAAGCCTCTGGGATTCCTTGTAGAATTCAGAGTCTTTTTTCACCTGCATAAGAAGCTCGACAGCCTCGTTCTTCAATACACAGGGCTCATAAAGGTGAATTGTATTTATCCTGATATCCGCATTAGGTGAATAGGGGAAAAGGTAAGCATCCTCTCCGTACCTTACGGTTATCCACATTCTGAAGGTGTCTTCTACGGAATTTCCTCTGTACTTGTAATCCCTCACCATTCTTCGGATAAATCTCATATTCCTTTTGTTAAGGATTATATTCTGCTTTTTGTCATAAATTCTCGAGGATACGCTGATATAAATTTTCAGTAATCTGTTCTGCGGAAGCACATCCGTAATTACGGGATTAAGGGCGTGAAGCCCTTCTACGATTATTACATCCCTATGGGAAAGCCTGAGAGTATTCATTTCCTCCTTGCGCACACCCCGTATAAAATCAAATTCGGGCATCTGCGCCTCGCCCTCATCTATAAGTCGCTTCATTGTAGCGGCAAAAAACGGAATGTCGAGTGCTTCAACGGTTTCATAATCGGGCGTACCGTCAGGAAAACGGGGCGAATCCTCGTTATTAAGGTAAAAATCATCAAGGGAAATTGTATGGCTCTGTATTCCTTCCTCGGAAAGCCTTTGGCAAAGCTTCTTTGCCGTGGTGGTTTTACCCGCAGAGCTGGGACCTGCAAGCATAACAATTTCTGTTCTGCCGCTTTCTGCAATTTCCTTTGCAATTCTTCCGATTTTATCGTTATACTTTTCCTCACAAAGGGCAATAAACTTCTCGGGGCTTTCGGACATCTGAGTTATATACTCTATTGTATTGTTAATGTTTGCCACCTGAACACCACCTGTATTTTGATTATGTATTTTCCCTCGGTTACGAGAAAAACTCCCGAATCTGCATCTTTTTCTCAATAAGCAACGGGAATCTGTCTATATACTCGTAAGGATATTTGAAATTAAATATTCTTTCAATGAGACCTCCGTCATTTGTACGGAGCTTTGTTACTGCACCTGCGCCTACGGAAAGAATGCTCTGGTACTCCTCCATCATAAGAACATTGTAAATACATTCCTTGCCCGGAAGGCACCAACCGATATTTTCAAGATTCCCCAGGGACTTGCTCTGTCGGTACATATAGTAGGGATTGTAGCCCTTCTCTGTAAGCACCCTCTGTGCATAATCAAGCATCTGAGAAATGTAATCGGCGGTAATCCCCTGCGCCTCATTTTCCGTTACAATAAATGAGGATTTTTTAAAGGCAAGGGTATGCACCGTAATATTATCGGCACCTGCTTCAATGGCTCTGTCCACACTATTCCTGAAGCTTTCAAGTGTGTCGCCCGGAAGCCCTGCAATCAGGTCCATATTAATACTCTCAAAGCCTACCTCTCTTGCAAGAAGATATTTTGAAACAGTTTCCTCCACTGTGTGCTTTCTGCCGATAATGTCGAGAACCTGCTGGTTAAAGGTCTGTGGATTTATGCTTATGCGACCAACTCCGTGTTTTTTGAGAACCTCAAGCTTTTCCCTTGTTATGGTGTCAGGGCGACCTGCCTCAACGGTATATTCAAGGCATCCCGACAAATCGAAGGAATTTTCTATACAGGTGAGAATAGTGTCAAGCTGCTCCGCCTCAAGAGTAGTAGGTGTACCGCCGCCCCAATAAACACTTGTAAGAGTCAGTCCCTTTTCCTTGACAAGAAAAGCCGTATATGTGAGCTCCTCGCAAAGCTTTTTCACATATTCGGGAACAAGCTCCCTTGCCTTCTCCGTGCCCACGGAATGTGAAACGAAGGAGCAATAGCTGCACCTTGTAGGACAGAAGGGTATGCTCACATAAAGGCTGAAGGAATTTTCTCCTGCCTTGCGGATTATGTTTACCTCCTGATGGGCTACCCGCATAGCAAGGTCAGTTTTTTCGGGGGAAACCCTGAAATTATTTATAAACCATTCACGGGCTTTCTCCTCACCCGCACTGAGAAGCTTTCCGAGAATAAGCTTTGAAGGTCTCACTCCCGTAAGTATTCCCCATCGGGGTGTAAAGCCGCACATTGTACACAAAAGCTCATAAGCCAGAAGCAGTAATTCCCTTTCCAGGTCCTCGCACACGGCTTTATTCACAGTCTTTGTTTTTGTCTTAACATCACCATTCAGGGAAAGCTGTGCCGTAAGAAGAAGCTCCTCTTCTCCCTCAATACGGGTAAGAAGGTAGTCCCCCTCATCACCCTGAAATTCTGTAAATTCATTTATCTTTTCCATAGGAAAAAATAATCTTAAAAGCTTTTCCGACTCATATCGGAAGCTATGTGAAATATAATATAAATTCATCGCAGATAATAATTATACTTTTTTTCATCGCCTATTGTAGTCATCCCCTTGTGTCCCGGGAAAATACTGTAGGCATCATCATATTTTTTCACAAATTCAAGAGTTTTTGCCATTTGCTGAATGTCGCTTCCGGGGAAATCCGTTCTGCCTATGCTTCCCTTGAACACAACATCACCCACAAACAGAAGCTTATCCTTATCCTCCTGAAAAATAACACTTCCCATAGAGTGCCCGGGGGCATTACGCACCTTTATTTCGGTGCTTCCCAAGGGAAGAACCATATTATCCTCAAGAAGAATGTCTGCGTTACAGGACTTATATTCATCCTGCAAGCCGAAATGATATGCAAGGTTAAGGTACGCATCCGAAAGCATGGGTGCATCGAATTTGCTGATACACACCTGCGCCTCAGGGTAGCTCTCCTTAAAATCGAAAATACCGAAAACGTGGTCAAAATGACCGTGAGTGCACAATAAGTACCTGAGCTTTTTTACCCCCGCCTCCGCAAGAGCCTTTTTAAATACGGGAGAGAAGGCGGCAGGATCTACAACTGCACCTTCACCGGTCTTTTCATCACATAAAACATAGCTGTTTACACCCAGCATATCTGTCTGTATATGCTTAATAATCATTTTTTACTCCACACATCCGTATCAAATAGAATTGTAACAGGTCCGTCATTAACGAGAGACACCTTCATATCTGCCGCAAAAATACCCTTTTCTACGCGCCTGACTCCGTTTTTCAGAAGCTCACTGCAATATAATTCATAAAGATATTTTGCGTTTTCGGGCTCCTCGCTATCCGTAAAGGAAGGTCTGTTTCCTTTTTTGCAATCGGCACAAAGAGTAAACTGGGATATTGCGAGAATTTCTCCGTTTATATCAAGTACGGATTTGTTCATTTTTCCGTTTTCATCCTCGAAAACACGAAGAGAAGCGGTTTTCCTTGCAAGAAGCTCTGCCTCGGCAGGTGTATCACCCTTTACAACACCTACAAGAATCATATAGCCCTTTTGGCAGGCGCCCACAACATTTCCGTCAACACTTACGGAGCTTTCAGTTACTCTCTGTATTACCGCTCTCATCTGTTACCACTCCTTGAAATGCTTATAATACCCTTGATGTCCTTGAGCTTGGATACCACAATATTAAGGAAATCCGTGCTTTTTACGGTAATTGTAATATATACAAAATCCGTCCCATCCTTATCCTGTCGGGTGTTTATGGCATTAATCATAACCCTCATATCCGCAAGAGTTGTGGCAATATCCGCCATAATACCAACCTTGCTTTCACATTTCAGGGCAAGACTTGCCTTGAATTCTCTGTTTGCACTGGTTGTAAGCCACCTTGCACTTACCCAACGCTCAGGCTCCTCGCAGGCGGTAATGTCATAGGGTACATTTGAGCAATCCCTCTTGTGGACAGACACACCGTGACCTCTGGTTATAAAGCCGATTATCTCATCACCGGGAATGGGTGCACAGCATCGGGAAAGCTTTATAAGACAATTATCAAGTCCCTCAATTGTAACGCCCTCACCCACAGAGCTTTTTGTTGCCTTGGTTTCCTGAGTGATTTTAATTTTTTCGGGAGCCTTTGAGGTTACAATCTTATGATATTCATCCCTTATAAAGGGCATTACTCTTGTAATAGTAATTCCGCCGTAGCCCAGTGCTGCGAAGAAATCATCCGCAGTAGCACAGTGCTGCCTTTCTGCCAGAGTCTCAATAAGCTTTTCGTATTCCTCATCAGTAAAGCGGATTTTATTGCGCTTGATTTCTCTTTCAAGCTCCGTTTTACCCTCAACTATATTTTCATCCCTTCGTTCACGCTTGAACCAGGAACGGATTTTCGTTTTTGCGCTGCTTGTTTTTACAATATTGAGCCAGTCCCTGCTGGGGCCCTTGCCCGGCTGGGATGAGGTAAGAACCTCAATAATCTCACCTGTTTTCACCTTGTAATCAAGGGGAACAATTTTGCCGCCCACCTTGGCGCCTACCATTTTTGTACCAACCGCAGTATGAATGGCATAGGCAAAGTCAATAACGGTAGAGCCTGCAGGAAGGTTGATAACATCTCCCTTCGGAGTGAAAACAAACACCTCCTCGGGAACAAAATCACTCTTTATTGTAGTGACAAGCTCCTTGACATCATCCGCCTCCTGCTGGGCATCAAGAAGCTGTCTTATCCAGGCAATTCTTTCCTCAAAGCGTTGTGTACCGTTAAGACCTAATTTGTATTTCCAATGGGCTGCGATACCGAATTCCGCAGTCTGGTGCATATCCCAGGTTCTTATCTGTACCTCAAAGGGTATACCTGCCTTACCGATAACCGTGGTATGGAGAGACTGGTACATATTTGGCTTCGGGGTTGAAATATAATCCTTGAATCTTCCCGGAATGGGAGTAAACATATCGTGAATAATACCGAGACAGTCATAGCACTCAATGGTAGAGCCCACAATAATTCTCACGGCATAAATATCATATATTTCATCAAAGGACTTGTTCTGCATATACATTTTTCTGTATATACCGTGAACACTCTTTATGCGCCCCTCGATTTTTGAGTCTCCCACAACCTCGCGCACACGAGCACCTATCTGCTCCTTTATGGTTTCAAGGAATTCCTTGTGGGACTTGCCCTGCTTCTCAAGGGACTCCTCAATCTCCTTATAGGCAATAGGATCAAGGTAGCTTATGGCCTTATCCTCAAGCTCCTCCTTGATTGTCCTGATACCTAAACGGTGAGCTATGGGAGCATATATTTCAAGAGTTTCTCTTGCCTTGTCGCGTCTTTTCTGCTCAGGCATAAATTCAAGTGTTCTGATATTGTGAAGGCGGTCTGCAAGCTTGATAATAATTACACGGATATCCTCGGACATAGCCATAAGCATTTTTCGCACATTTTCGGCCTGCTGCTCCTCCTTATCCTTGATATCAAGGGGCACCTTACCCAGCTTTGTAAGTCCGTCAACAAGAACAGATATTCCCGCGCCGAATTCTTTTTTCACATCCTCTATGGTAAGCTCCGTATCCTCTACCGTATCGTGAAGCATTGCAGCGGTTATGGACTCATAATCCATTCCGTAATCCAGAACAATCTTCGCAACGGCAACAGGATGAATTATATAGGGCTCACCCGAGGACCTTTTCTGTGTTTTATGGTATTCGTTGGCAATACGGAATGCCTTGTCAATAACAGCCGCCTCTTCAGGAGAAAAAAGCTCCTGTGCCTGCTCCTTCAATTCATCATACATCAATTCAACTGCCATATTATCGGTCATTTCCGCACCTCCTTAGTGTATACAATCGTTTCGTTCAATTTACTTTTTAATCTTATTCAGATTACATTGTGGCTCTTTGGAAAAGAGAAGATTCCTCAAGCGCCACCCTTTTATTTTCTGCAGGTAAAATATATTTACCATCCTTATTTATTATAAGCCCCAATTCGCAAAATATATCAAGGGCAATCTGACAAGAGGCAATCTTTTCCTCAGAAAGCCCCATTTTCTTTACAATAAGCTCTGCGGATGAGCATTTGCCCTTGCTTGCCCTGATGAATTTATAAACCCTGCCGCAGAAATCTCTGTCAAGAGCAATTCTGCTTTTTTCCTCGGCGGTAAGACTCTCTCCGGAGCAAAAGCGCTCATAATCGTTTACAGAGGCTATAACCTTTTCATCATCAGTTCCGCTGAGTCGGAAAGCTTTTCCCTGGATGCTCACCTGCATTCTGCCCTGATATTCATTAAGGCTGAGCCTTGCGGCAATATCTATGGTGTCACCCACGGCATACGGGAAATCCTCCTCGGTCAGGGAAAACGCAATCACAGAAATACCGCATCCCTTTTTACGGACATTCATACGAAGATGCTTGCCTCCGCCAACGGGCTGAACGCCTGTAAGCTCCATACCGTAAAGACCGAAAAGAGGTTGGGGATTTTCTGCCCCGAAGGGCTCAAGCATCTGCATTGAATACACAAGCTCCGGATTTATGGAAGCAGGATTCAGCTTACAATCGATGCGTATTACAGGCACCGCAGGGGTTGCCCCCGATGCATATTCATTTATCTTTTCCCTGAATTGGTCTATTTTATCATCCTCAATGCTCATTCCTGCCGCAAGAGTGTGACCGCCGTACTGTGTAAGGAGCTCCGAGCAATAGGTAAGCGCATCATAGAGGCTGAAGCCCTCTATGCTTCTTCCGCTACCCTTTGCAATTTCTCCGCTACGGGAAATTATGATTGCAGGCTTGCCGTATTTCTCCACAAGTCGGGAAGCAACTATGCCTATAACACCCTGGTGCCAGTCCTTACCGGCAACCACAATAACTCTCTGATATTTTATGTGAGGATTTTCCTCAATATAATCTATGGCAGACTGTGCTATCTGCAGTTCAATGGTCTGTCGCTCCGTATTCGCCTGTGAGATTTCCTCTGCAATCTGAAGTGCTTCCTCACGGGATTCGGAAAGAAGGAGCCTGAGCGCCGTATATGCGGAGCCCATACGCCCTGCCGCATTAATGCGGGGAGCAAACCTGAATGCTAAAGAGGAAGCGTCAAGCGCAGCAGTGCTTCCGCTTGCTTCAAGAAGTGCCGCAAGACCGGGGCGCAAAGTGCCCTCGCTTATAGCCGCATTCATATATGCTATTCCGCTTCGTACTATAATTCTGTTTTCGCCTCGAAGAGAAACAATGTCCGCAACAGTACCAAGAGCAACAATATCACCGTACTGTTCCAAAAGCTCGTAGCCCTCATCACCCTCAAGAGCACAAATAAACTTGAAGGCAACGCCTACGCCTGCCCACTCACGGAATTCAAGCTCCGCATCGGCTCTGTGGGGATCCACCACGGCAACTGCCCGGGGCAGAGCCTCTCCTACACGGTGGTGGTCGGTTACAACCACATCTATACCTATATTGTGGGCATATTCTACCTCTTCAATTGCGCTTATACCGTTATCCACGGTAATTATAAGCTCTGTTCCCCGCTCCTTTAAAGCCTGAATGGCATCAATGCTCATTCCGTAGCCTTCGCCTGCTCTGTCGGGAATATAGTAATCCACGCAGGCACCCTTTGATTTCAGATATGAATACAATAATGCCGTTGATGTAACGCCGTCAGCATCATAATCACCGAAAACTGTGATTTTTTCACCATTTTCAATAGCAGACAGAGTCCTCTCTGCCGCCTTGTCCATATCGGGAAGCTCAAAAGGGTTCATAAGGTCGGTATCGTACAAAAAGCTTTCAACCTCAAATTCATCAGTTATTCCCCGAGCACAGAGAAGATAAGCGGCAAAGGGGTCCACTCCGCAATTCTCGGAAATGGAAGCTGCCGCATCTCTGTCACAGGGAGAAATAACCCATTTTTTTCGACTCAATGCATATCACCCTATTATAATTTTACAGATTACATTATAGCACTAAACCCCTTATTTTGCAACGGAAAACGCCATATTTAAGGGGAAAATACGATATTTTGACAGGTAAAAAGCTGCCTTCCGACAATCTTTTAGAAAACAAAAGCAGATGACACGAAAATACCCGCATCACCTGCTCCGTTTTTCTTGTATTTTTACTCCCCCACACCCAGGAATTTCTTCACAACGGGAAGAATAAGAAAATCGGTTTTCCTGAAAGCGGTGCTGTGACCGCCGCCCAGTACAATTACCTCCTCGGCGCCCTCTACCGCCTTTGTAATTTTCCGTGAATGACTTCTCTTTATCATATCAAACTCACCGAAAACATTAAGGAAGGGCACCTTAATTACAGACAATTTTTTGTATGTAAGCCTGGGCTGTCCCACCATCATACCCTCAATTTCACGGCGCCTTACCATTTCCTTATCCTTTGTAATCGCCGCCTTCAAGGCGAATATAGCGTGATCCTTGATTATACCAAGCTGATCCCCCGTTTTTGTGCCTCTCGTATTAAGATTAGAACCGAAAACCGCAAGTCTTTTTACATAATCCTGATATTTCACCGTAAAGCACATACCAAGATTACCGCCATCAGAAAAGCCGCATATATTGACCTTTTTCTCACCAAGAAAATCAAGGAGAGCCTTAAGGTCATCACAGAACAAATCAAAGGTAAGCTTTTTCTCACCCAGAGGAGTGTTTCCCGTTCCTCTCGTTGAAAAACGAATTATTTTGAAATGCTCCGAAAGAGGCACATATAAATCCCCCTCAAAGCAGCGGTAATCACCGCCGTTGCCGTTAAGCATAACAAGTGCCTCGCCCTTTGGATTTCCGCTTACGTGATACTCAAAATCAAGCCCATCATGCTTAAAAAATCCGTAATCAATTACATTGACACATTCAACATTTCCCATATTTATCACCATATTTTTTAATTTATTTGCAGACAAAAAAGTTGTTGTTTACAACCATAATCACCTAAGAACTTTTTTGCACTTTATATTACCATATTTTTACATAACATTTAAATAGCATAAATCCACAAAAAACACCCCACTGTTTTGTGCAAGAAAAGCCTATAGCTGCGTGCTACCTCCTTTCGAAAGGAGGGGGACCATCAGCCGAGTGTTCATTGGACACTCGGCAGTTTTATTCGCCGTACGGCGAGTGATATTGCTTCGTAGTTTTATTGTGCGTTGCACAGTGTTATTGTCCTTCGGACAGTTTTTGGCGAATAAAATAACACTGAAGCCACGAGGCTTCAATATCACTTTTGATTTATCAAAAATATCACTGCAAATTTTTATTTGCAATATCACTTTCAAAATATGTAACCCACTACTACACTTTCAAGGGGAAAGAAACCACAGAACAAATTTTAAATCTTCCGTTCTGTGGTTTTTTCTGAATTTATTTTATGTGAAACCTTGCGGAACGGACAATGCCCATTCCCTACGGCTTCGCGAGGAATACGGTTGTTTTTCAAGGGGAAATTTTGAGGAATTTCATCATTCACTCTTCAATGTGTCCACTTTTACTATACAACTTTCCATTATTCATTATTCAATATTCATCATTCATTCTTACTTCGCCCGTTCCCTACGGTTGTTCTATCAAAGTGAATCGCAAACCGCTACTTGCTACTTGCTATTTGCTAATCGCCGGCGGCTGGTA
>JAZSCI010000145.1:0-13396 GCA_045602865.1 Acutalibacteraceae bacterium | reverse complement strand
GCTTCTGGGAACGGATGGCAGTCTTGAGGTTCTTGGAGAAAGAGTACAGCATAGGAAGGTTGAAAAAGCTGATGTTCCTCATATTTACGCCGGACATGAAGTTGCGGCGCATACTCTTACCCACCCCTTTCTTCCTGATTTGGATGAGAAAGAGATTGTTCGCCAGGTTGAACCGGACAGATTAAAGCTCAGTGAACTTGCAGGATATGAGGTTGTAGGCTTTGCCTATCCCGGCGGAGGACAGAACAGTAATGAATATGTGGCTGAAGTTATACGTGAAAATACCGGTGTCAGATATGCAAGGACCATAAATAACTCCTTCGGCTTTGCTCGCAGTGAGAATATGTTCCTATTCAGACCTACTCTCAGCATAACAAAGAATTACGATGTGCTCGATGATGTGTTTGAGCGCTTTCTGAGAAGTGAGGAAAAGGCGTTATTTTATATCTGGGGGCATAGCTATGAGTTTGATGCTTGTGACAGATGGAAGCAGCTTGAGGGCTTTCTTGAGAAAATCAGCAGAAGAGAGGATGTCCTTTATTGTACAAATAAAGAGGCGTTTGAGAAAGGTTTTTAGGATACGAGATGAAGTATAACAGACTTTTAGTTGTTTCGAATACAGAGAAGGATGATTTGTCGGCTCTGTCTTCAGAGGAATTCCGGCTTTCAAAATCAACAACTGATGACTTTTATTCTGATTATAACAAGAAAAATCACGAAACGGACTTGATTCTTTTTTGCGCAGTAGATAACAAAGAAGAGGATATAAGGTTTGTTACCCGCGTGAGAGAGGGAGGTGCTGCTCCCATCATTGTGTTAGCAGACTCTTTTTGCAATGCCGATTTACAGACACTGTATGAAGCAGGTGCAGATGCTTGCTATACTTATGAGGAGCCCGACAAGCTTATTATGAGCATTAAGGCACTTATCAGGCGTTATAGAATATACAGTGTTAAGCCCTCTTTCCCGAATGTTCTTGATGACCACGGGATTTATGTAGAGGAGTCCGAAAGAAAAGTATTGCGTAACGGCGTTGATGTAGGACTTACTGATACAGAGTATGATATTTTCTGCTACTTCCTTTCTAATAGGGGTATTCCTCGTGAGCCAAAAGAAATTTATGAGGCTGTATGGCATGAGGAATATCTGCCTACTGACTCCAATACCATTATGGTGCATATACTCAATATCCGGAAGAAGATAGAGGTCGATCCTACGCGACCGGGTGTTTTAAAGACTGTGTGGGGTAAGGGTTACAAGGTTTAATGATGTGCGTTTTTGCATACATATAAAAAGTTTACGAAAATAAAATAAAGTTTACAAAAGGTATTGCTTTTTGTGATTCTATGTGATATTATATTTTAGTCTTTGTGTGCGTTGTTCCCGCCAAAGGTCAACGGCAGTTAATGGCAACATTAAAGCAAGCGGTCCGCTGTCATATTTTGATAAGAACGCCAGAAAAAAACGGAGGTTTATTATGGACGCATTAAAACTTATTGCACAGGACAGCCTTAAGGCTGAAAAGCCCGCTTTCAGTATCGGTGATACTGTTCGTGTTGATGTAAAAATCCGCGAGGGTGAGAGAGAGAGAATTCAGGCATTCGAGGGCACTGTTATCGCAAAAAGAGGTAGCGGTGTAAGCGAGACTTTCACAGTTCGCCGTGTATCCTACGGTGTTGGTGTTGAGAGGGTATTCCCTGTTCATTCTCCTAACGTTGCTGATGTAAAAGTTGTTCGTTATGGTAAGGTTCGCAGAGCGAAGCTTTACTATCTTCGCGACAGAGTCGGCAAGGCATCCAAAGTTAAGGAAAAAATTGGCTGATAAAAGCCAAAAGGTCAGGGCAGATGAAAGTCTGCCCTTGATTCGTATTTAAGGGGGGCAAATTTGATTTTTAACCATATTTGCACCGTGAGATATTTAAGTTTTTGTTTGAGGAAAAATTATGCGAAAAACAGAAGAATATAAAATGACACTTACCGAGGATGGTAAAATTGAATACAATGAAAAAACTGACTCGGGAAAGAAAAATATTTTTGAGTATTTTCAGATTGTGGTTTCTGCGCTTATTTGTGTTACACTTATTTTTACATTTTGCTTCAGAATCTGCAATGTTGATGGCCCTTCTATGAAGCCTACACTTCAGCATAATGATAAGCTTGTTGTTTCTACTGTAGGATACAAGCCCGAAAAAGGCGATGTAATTGTTCTCTCAGGCGGGGAACAGTATGATAAGCTTATAGTCAAGCGTGTAATTGCCGTAGGCGGCGATGTGGTTGATATTAATTTCACCACAGGTGTTGTTACGGTAAACGGAAACGAAGAGGAATACACAGATGAGCTTACGACACAACAGTTTGATATAGCATTTCCTATTACGGTGCCTGAAGGTGCGGTTTTTGTTCTCGGAGACAATCGTGCTAATTCTCTTGACAGCCGCTCAACAAGAATCGGTTGTGTCGATGAAAGGTATATTGTAGGAAAGGTTTTGTTTAAGCTTATTCCTGCCGGAAAGGTTGAGTAATTATGAGTAAAGATGAGAGAGTAAATGAATTTACCTCTGAGGATATGATTACTGATATCGGCAATCATACACAGAAAAACGAAGAATATACCGAGTTTATACCTCAGAAATCAAATAAAAAGAATAATAAAACCGCTTTCAGCTTAACAGTATACGATATGGTGTCAATTGTAATGACATCCTTTATAATTATAGCCGTTGTGTTCAGCTTTTTGTTCCGCCTTGTAGGTGTCAGCGGACAGTCTATGACTGATACTCTTCAGCACAATGACTGGCTTATAACTGTCCAGAAGGATAGTTATGAGAGAGGGGATATTGTTGTAATAACACAGCCCAACTATTTTAACGAACCGCTCATTAAGCGCGTAATTGCAAAGGGCGGAGAAACAGTTGATATCGACTATGAAACATCAACCGTTTATGTTGATGGCAAGGCTCTTGAGGAGCCGTATACAAGAGAGGATTACATTCTTCGTAAGATGGATGATATATCCTTCCCTTATACAGTTCCCGAGGGATGCCTTTTCTGTATGGGTGATAACAGGAACGGCTCTACCGATAGCCGTTCAAATCTGATTGAGCCTATTGATGAAAGGTATATTTTAGGAAAAGCGATTGTAAGGGTTTTACCCTTCGGAGATTTTGATATTTACGATTATGAATGATTCACAGAAACAAGTAGTACAGTGGTTTCCGGGACATATGGCGAAAACCCGCCGCCTGATAAAGGAAAGTCTTCCTTTTGTGGATTTGGTAACGGAAATTGTTGATGCAAGAATACCTATGAGCTCTTCCAATCCGGAGCTTAAGGATATGATAGGCTCAAAGCCGAGAATTGTTCTTTTGAACAAATGTGATGTGGCAGATGAAAAGGCTACCGCAAAATGGGTGGAATACTATAAGGCTCAGGGCATATATGCTCTTCCCGTTGATTGCAGATCAGGAAAAGGACTTAATGCATATCTCCCTCTTGTCAGAGAAGTTCTTAAGGAGAAAATCCGCAAGAATACGGAAAAGGGTATGGTAGGGAAACCTCTGCGGGTTATGGTTGTAGGTATTCCCAATACAGGTAAATCCTCTTTTATTAATAAAATGGCAGGTCGTAACAGGGCAAAGGTTGCTGACAAGCCTGGTGTTACACGATCAAACAGTTGGTTTGCCGTGGGAAGCGGTATAGAGCTTCTTGATACTCCCGGAGTTTTATGGCCCAAATTTGATGATAGGGCGGTAGGCGATAAATTAGCATTTATAGGCTCTGTCAAGGATGAGGTTATAGATATCGAGTCCCTTGCTATCAGACTTATAAATGTCCTCAGAAACGGCAATTCCGAGAGAATTACAGAACGTTTTAAAATAACCGGTTTTGAAGATAAAGAGGATTATGAGGTTCTGGAAATGATAGGTCGTAAGAGAGGTATGCTCATCTCCGGCGGAGAGATAGATTATGAGAGGGCATCTGTTATGCTTCTTGATGAATACCGCGGCGGAAGATTAGGCAGACTTTCTCTTGAATTTCCCGAATAAATATATTAAAATAAAGCTTGAGGCAAACGTGCTTCAAGCTTTTTTTATGAGGTGTGAACAATATGCTGGATTATAGCTACGAAATACAAGCCCACAACGAGGGCTACAAGGTTGTTTGCGGTGTTGATGAGGCAGGGCGAGGACCCCTTGCAGGACCGGTTTTTGCCGCTGCGGTTATTCTCCCTGAGAATTATACTCACGATATTCTTAATGACTCCAAGAAGCTTTCAGAAAAGAAAAGGGAGCTTGTATATGAGGATATCGTAAGAGATGCCGTTTGCTGGTCTGTGGGAATTGCTACGGAAAAGGAGATAGATGAGATTAATATTCTCAATGCCACCTTTCTTGCCATGAAAAGGGCGGTAGAGGGGCTTGGAATAAAGCCGGATCTTGCCTATATTGATGGTAACAGAGAGCCTCATACAGGTGTTAAGGAGATTACTCTTATAAAAGGTGATGGTAAATGTATGTCCGTAGCAGCCGCATCGATTATCGCAAAAGTCAGCAGAGATAGGTTTATGCTTGAGCTTGATGAGAAATATCCTCAATATCAGTTGTCCAAGCATAAAGGCTATGGAACAAAGCTTCATTATGAAATGATAGAAAAATACGGTGTTTCGGAAATACATAGAAGAAGCTTTCTGAAAAATATATTGAAATAAATATTCACAGAAAGGTTATTGCGAGAAATGAATTCTGACAGAAAAGGCATTTTAGGAGAGCGGGCGGCGCTCCGTTATTTCAGGGCGAATGGTTATAACATACTTGCCACTAATCATAAAACCTATGTAGGCGAATTGGATGTTGTTGCCGTGAAATCGCGAAAGCTCCATTTTATAGAGGTGAAAGCAAGGCAGCAGGGCGGAATGTTTGCACCTGCGGAAGCAGTTGACAGAGGTAAGCGAGAGAATATTAAAGGAAGTGCCGCTGCTTATATGAATCAGAACAGATTGAAAATGAAATACCAATTTGATATTTTTGAGGTGTATCTGGATGGCGATACTGTTGTGTCAACAAATCTTATTGAAGATGCTTTTTGATCCCGGTAAATATAAAAACTAATATAAAAACCAATAAAAAACTAATACAAAAAATAATCAGGCGTTGTGTCCATACGGACACCACGCCTGAATTGTTTTAATAAAGCTTAGTATGTGATCTGGGATGAACTTGCAGATGACTGATAGTAAGCAACGTGTGATTCAATGATTTCCTCAATTGCTTCCATGAAGAGGTTGATTATTGTATCGTTGCGTTCTGTTTTTTCACCTGTGATGTCATAAAGCTCCTGAGCATACTCATCATAGTCCTCAGCGGCAAGTGCTGTACGAGCATCGCTTTCCCATTTTTCCATTTCATCAGCACCTACGAAGTACATAATGTGGTAACCGTACTGAGTCTTTACGATTTCTGTATCGCCAACCTCGTGGTCTGCAAGAGCCCAATCAAGGAATTCGGGAACATAGCTGCTTGTAGAGGTGATATCCTCGTAGAGACCGCCTGTCTCTGCAGAGCCTGTATCATCAGTTTTCTCTGTCGCAAGAGCTGCGAAGGAATCTTCGGTTGCAGCGCCCTTCTTCCATTCTTTGAGAATTTTCTTTGCTTCTTTGTAAGCCTTGTCGAAGTTAGCTTCGATTTCAGCATCTGAAAGGGGAATCTTATTGCCTTCGGAGTTTTCCTTTTCTGTATCAGCCTGAACAAGAATGTGACGAACAGTAGCACCTGCGGTCTCCTTATCAGGTGTAGCAACCTTTGTGAGGTATGCAATGAAGTAGAGCTCGTTGTCTTTGTCGTGAATAACTGCCTTGTCGCCTAATGCACGTGCATCATCAAACATCCATTTTGCAAGATTCTTTGATGTCTGGCTTACTGTTTCTTTTGTCATATTTGCAGCATTTGTTGCGCTGTCGTTTTTGAAATCATCCTTTGCAGAAGGAGCAGCATATTCCTTTGCAAGTGCAATAAAGGAAGCCTCGTCTGTGATTTTTCCAAGGAACTCATCTGCGCGCTCCTTAGCTTCTGCCTTTGTGTATGTGGGATCATCTGTCTTGCCCTCAATCTCTGCATAGGAAACGGAGAAGAGGCGGATAGAAGCCTGATCTAATGTGTCTTTGTTATCGTTGTAGTATGCCTTGATTTCATCCTCTGTGTAATTCTCGGCTAAATTCTCCTGATACCAGGTGAGGTAATGCTCAACGATAGAATCTCTTCTGAGAAGCTCTGTATAGGATTTTTCGGTGAGACCTTCACCACAAGTTTTTGCGATGTAATTGTTGAGAGAGAAGTCGCTGTTTTCAGCATTCTTTGTAAGGCTTTCGATAACCTCATCAATGCTGTCCTGGATTTCCTTGTTTGTCTCTTCGGAAAGCTCGAAGCCGGCCTTCTTAGCTTCCTCGCTCATTGCATCCTCGTAAACAAGCATATTGATGAATGCTTTTTCAGCTGCATTGTATTTGAAATAGTCAGCCCAGGTCTCAACCTCATCGTGAGTTTCGGCACCAACATATTCCTGATCTGCAGGATTTTTGGAAATGTCAAAACCGGTGTACATAGCTCCGGAGCCTGCGCCGTAGTATGAGTCATACTGCTGAGAAATTGAAGCAACCTGATTGTAAAGGTTGAGATAGTAGTAGTTGTACTCAGCTACAGTAATTTTCTTGTCATCCATTTTTGCTGCGGTAAGAACCTTCTGGGGTAAGCAGAATACATTTGTAAGCACATTTGCTACGCCATAGAGAACAATACCTGCAACGAGAACGATGCATACAACCTTAATAACAGTCTGTATGATTTTGTCTCTTTTTGCCGAGCCTTTTTTCTTTTTAGCCTTAGCGAGCTGTTCCTTACGCTGCTCGCGGTAAATCTCGGCATTTGTTTTGATTTCGTTGTTTGCCATAAAATTCATCCTTTGCTTTTTAATAAATTATGTGTTGCACACAATATTGCCTCTATTTTATAACAATATTTGAGATTTTACAAGGGCTAAAACGATATTTGTTGCAGTTTATATAATTAATTTACAGTTTTTTTATTAAATAATAATATATAATTAAAATATAAAGAGTATTATACTGCCTGAATTGGTTGCAAAAGCAGGTGTTTTGTGATATTATACTTTCTGTTGTGGGTATTACACATTTAATATTTTATGGATGGTTATAGATTAATGAAAAAGAAAGTTGCAAAAATTTTAATATCAGTTTTTCTTGTGGTCGCTATTGCAGTAGGAGCAGTTTTCTTGGTCCGTAAGGGTGGCCCTCAGTCAGGTGAAGGCAGGGCGACTGTTTCCTATGAAGCTAAAAGGCAACCAGGCATTAACGGTGCTGATAAGCTTACCAAATGCTTTGATAGGGGCAATTATGAATTCCTCGTTGATGAGGAAAGCGCGGCAATCATTATAAAAAATGGTGAAAACATTGTTTTTAACAGTTCTTCGGATTATGCCGCACAGAAGGGGCTTGCCTGCATTGTGAAAGCCAGTCTTCTTGATGAAAACGGCAACAGATATCTGTTTAACAGTACAGACAACAGTGCGCTTCTCGGTGGTGCGCAGGTGTCCTGCGATGGAGAGGGTGCCGCATTTGTGTTCTCTTTTTACAAGGATAAAGCGGGAGCTGCAGACAAAGCTGTCTGGTTTACTCTGCCTGTCTTTATAAATCAAAAGGGAGAGGGCTTTGAAATAAGCACTGATACTAATGAGGTGAAATGCGCGGATGGGCTGACTCTTGAAACAGTCACCTTTTTGCCGGGACTTTTTTCGGTTGATAACAGTAACAATGAAGGAATGTTTTATACTGTTCCCGATGGTTGCGGTGCACAAATAAGCCTTGATGGTGTGGTAGAGGATGATTTCTTTCTGGATTTGCCGGTTTACGGAAGTGATACAGCCTTTGAGGAGTTCAAATCAGGTGCATATTTGCCCTGCTTTGCATTTACCCGAGACAAAACTCTTTGTACCGTAATAATCCAGGAGGGTGATGCCCTTTCTGAGATTTATGCGGAACGGATGAAGAATTGCGGAGGAAGTCTTTATAACACATTCACCGTAACCGCCAACGGAGAGCTTGAAGGAAAATATGCCTCGGGCAATAGCTACAAGGGTTCAATTGCACAGACATATATTCTGTCTGATAAAGGCTCGGGAGACTATAACACAATAGCATCACTTGTTCGTGATAATCTTATTTCCCGCGGCTATCTCTCCCATACAATGACGGATGAGTTCAAGGATTTACCTTTCTTTGTTTCTGTTGCAGGTGCTTCAACCGACAAGAAAAAGGATGTGTATACATCCTTCGAAAATGGCGCGGAAATAATAGCACTTCTCAAATCCCGAGGAGTAAGAAGTGTAGCTATGCGCTTTGTTGGTGCCGCAGAAAACGGTCTTGCTTCCGATAGCTATGATTACGATAAGCTGAACGAGGCTATGGGTGGAGCAGAAGGCTTCAGAGAGCTTTGCTCTGTAGCACAGAAAAACAGCAGCAGTGTGTGGTATAATCTGGATATTCTTACAGGTAAGGAAACAGAAGAAGGCGGTGTGGATGTTTATTCTGACATTTGCCGTTACCTCGGTGTAGGCAGCACAAAGCACAAATTTTTATCTTCTCGTTCTGTAAATAACAACATTTCCTCTGCATATAAGCTCTTTGATGAGCTGGAAGCGGGTAATGTGTGTATAAACGATGCATCTACTATCCTCTATACTGATGTCAAGGGCTCTCTTGACAGACAACGCTTTATGGAAAATTTGGCAGATAAGTGCGGTGCTCTGGAAGCCGGCGGAGCCGTTATGCTCTCAAAGCCTGCGGTTTATCTTATGAATTATGCTGATGCAGTTTTTGATATGCCCGTAACGGCAGATTCAATGGTATTTGGTAATGTAACCCCGGTGCCCTTGCTCCAGATGGTGCTTCACGGTAGCCTTTATTATGGCTCGGAAGTGGTGAATGCTTCGGATGATTCTTTGGGTGCAGTGCTCAAGGCAGTTGAGTACGGAGCAGTTCCTGCATTCCTGTTCACCCACAGTGGCTCGGATTTTCTTGATTACGGTCCCTATGCTACAAGCACGGCAAAGTATTATTCTATGTTTAAGAGAATGCTTCCCTTGATGGATATGGAAATTACCTCTCACGAAAGGGTTGTATCGGGAGTATACAGAATTACCTACGATTACAGCAAGGTTGTTTATGTCAATTACAATCCGTCGGTTGTGGATGTGGATGGTGTTCTTGTTTCTGCACAGGATTTTGTGATTATATAATTTGATTTTTGGTATCAGATGTATCCGATAGTCCGATTTTACGGCTATCGGATATTTTTGTAGTTTAATAGATATTTTTTTAACAAAAAACTATTTGCATTTTATATAAAGTGTGATACAATTATCTGTGGTGAATTGAATTCCCTAAAAACCTATTTCAGAAAGGATGAAAGAAATGGATTTCAAAATGGAATTAACTCCCGAGCAGCTTGCCATACTCAACGGTGAGCAGGGAGAAACAATGGCAAAGGTTATGAAAACCCTTGTTATGTACGGTGAAGCTTTCGGTGCTACAAAGCTTATCCCCGTTACAAGCGAAATGGGGCATCTGGTTACAAGCTTCGGTCTTAAGGTTATGAACCCTGTTTACGACCTTATGGATCAGCTTATTGCTGCAGGCATCAGCTCAAAGCAGAAATTCAGTGTGGATCCCAAGCCGCTTGATCCCAACGTTCCTTCAGGCTTCCTTAAGGATGTTGTTTTCAAGAAATTTATGTACAGTAAGCAGAACAGCTATGATGAGCAGCTCAGAAAGTTAGGTCTTGTAAATGATGATGCTTACACCTGCACCTGCTATATGAATGAGGTTGGTAACACACCTAAGAAGGGTGATATCCTTTCATGGGCAGAGTCAAGTGCGGTTGTTTATGCAAACTCCGTTCTCGGTGCTCGTTGTAACAGAAACTCCGGTATTATTGAGCTTATGGGTTCAATTGTCGGCTATGTTCCTTACTTCGGTCTTGTTACCGATGAGGGAAGAAAAGCAACCTGGATTGTTGAGGTTAAGACAAAGAATAAGCCCGAAGCACAGGTTCTCGGTAGTGCAATCGGTATGAAGGTTATGGAAGATGTTCCTTATGTTAAGGGCCTCACTGACTGGATCGGTACAGAGCTTGATGATGATGCAAAGGCATATCTCAAGGATTTTGGTGCTGCTACAGCTTCAAACGGTGCGGTAGGTCTTTATCATATTGAAGGACTTACTCCCGAGGCAGTTGAAATGGGTGAGGGCATTATTGCTGATAATGCTCAGGTTTATGTTATTGATGATGCTGAGCTTGAGCGAGTAAAGGCATCATATCCCGTAATGTGGAAGGATAAGAACGCAACTCCTAAGCTTTGCTTTATCGGTTGTCCTCATCTTTCACTTAATCAGCTTAAAGAGTGGACAGACAATGTTTGTGAAGGACTCAAGAAGAATAACAGATCAAAGGTTTCAATTCCTACTGTTTTCACCGCTGCTCCCGCAGTTTGTGATGAGTTCAACAAGACAGAGTATGCTGCAAGACTTAAGGCAACAGGTGTAGTTCTCAGTTACATTTGTCCTCTTATGTATATGAACAATCCTCTTGCAAAGAAGACTCCTGTTATTACAAACTCCAATAAGCTCAGAACATATACAACATCTCGCTATTACACAAGTGCAGAGATTCTTGATATCATCACAAAGGAGGTAAAATAAGATGAAAACTTTTAAAGGTCGTCCGGTAGTGCCCGGCACAGCAGAAGCAACAGCTCTTGTATCTCACGGTGGCTTTAATACACTTGCATCTTTCCAGAATGCCCTCCAGTTTGGTGATAAGCAGGCAAAATGCGGTGACCAGAACAATAAGGATATCTTCGAAAAGCCTATGGTAGGTACAGCTCTTTGTCTTCCTCAGACAATCGGCTCAACAACCGGTGGTATGGTTCTTTATTGTGCAAAGGTTATGGAGAGGAGCCCTGCTTGTATGCTCTTCTCTGAGCATATTGACTCACTTGCTGCTGCAGGTGTAGTTCTCGGTTCTGTATGGACAGATACTCCTATGCCCACAGTTGACTGTCTTGGTGAGGAGTTCCTCAACACAGTTAAGACCGGTGACAAGATTAAAGTATACGAGGATGGTACTGTAGAAATTTTATAATTTCATCCTATCACATGGGGAAAAGCGGGTTTCTGCTTTTCCCCTTATATGATTTTTGTGAGGTTTTTATATGAAATTTATGTCCTTTAATATTCAGCATGCTACGGATTATATCCGACAGGTAATCGACCTGGAGTATTTTGCGGAGCGCTTTAAGGAGCTTTCTCCCGATGTTCTCGGTCTTAATGAGGTTATGGGCGAGGGAGAGGATGAAGAATATACCGACCAGATCGGCTTTTTTACCCGAAAGCTTGGTTGGAACGGCTATTTCGGAGAGGCTGCAAGAATTGATGGGGAAAATCCCTTTGGAAATGCCGTGCTGAGTCAGGTGCCTATTAAATCTGTTGAAACGGTGCTTATTCCTGATCCCGAGGATAAAAGTGAGCCTGCCTACTACGAATCCCGCTGTGTTATACGTTGTATTGTAGAGCTCGAGGGTGTGGATGTGTGCCTTCTTGTGTGCCATATGGGACTTGCAAAGCTCGAAAGAAAGAATGCGGTTGAGGTAATATGCTCATTGTTGGATGAGAATGATATGCCTACTATTCTTATGGGTGACTTTAATGTTGAGCCTGATGGTGAGGTGCTTTTGCCTATAAGAGAAAGACTTACGGATACTGCGGATGAATTTGAAGCCGTGCGTGAGCCCACATTTCCTTCGGATAAGCCCGTAAAGAAAATTGACTACATTTTCTACAGAGGGCTCAGATGCCTTGATGCTAAGACACTTCATTGTGTCATAGCTGACCATTTGCCCCTTGTGGCTGAGTTTAAACCGTTATAAGAAAAGCGCCCTGCAAATCCTACTTGCAGGGCGCTTTTTGATTTTGATTTCGTTTTTATCCGAAAACTGACATACAGACAAGGGCGATACAGAGAATGATACAACCAAAGATATTGAGCTTTGAAAGCTTCTCCTTGAAGAATACACAGGAAAGAATAACACTCAGTAAATAGACACAGGCATTTTCCAAAGTAAAAAGAAGTGTGAGATCGAAGCCGGTGGAAATAAGATACGCCAGAAGATTTATGGCGGATGCTACAATGAGAGATGTAATGATAAGGTATATTGCAGATTTCTTTGTCTGCTTCATAGCACGGGGGAAAGCTTTTTTCTCCTTGAGTGCCAGACCTGTTGCAGAAATAAGGGCTGCGAAGAAATAGGTTAAAGCTACCATTTCTTCCTTTTCCTCTGTTCCCGTTAATCTTTGCTGAAGGTCAAGGAATGTAGCATAAGCACCATTTGCCAATGCCAGCTGCGTACAGGTAATAAAGAAATTCTTTTTGTCTGTGTATGTTTCGTTTCCTTTTCTGCTGACCAGGTATATAGCGGAAATTATAATTGCGATACATATAATTTTGACAACAGAAATCTTGTCTCCGAATACTGCGGCAAAAAATGCAGGGACTATTATGCCACCCGCTATAGCGAAAACCATAAGCACCGAATAGGGACCGTAGGCGGAGGCTTTTATAAGGGATGCATTGTAGATTACAAGAGAAAGTGCACACAGTATGCCGATAATGATTGTGACAGGCGATGCGCTGAAGTTGAATCCGGTAATAGCAGTGGAAATAAATGCTACAACTATACCGCTGAAAATTGTAAACACCTTTGAGGATAAGTCGCTTCTTCCGGGATAGTTTTCCGAAAAGGTTTTACAGAAGAAGGATTGAAAGGTGTAAAGCAAAATAATGAGCAAAATAAGAAAATATTCCATAAATTTCATCCTTTCATAATGTTTTGCTACTAATTTACATATTATTACTTTTTATACAAAAGACATATCCATAATTAAACCCGAAAAGTTATTGAAAATCAAGAGAGAAAGAGGAAATTTTCTTGTTTTTTGAAAAATTTATGAAAATATCGCCCCTTTTAATTATATACAAAGATAAACAGACTCACGGAACAGTTGCGTGCCGTGAGTCTGTATTTATTTTTATTGGGTATCGTATTTCGGGCGGGAGTCGGTAAGGGGGAGCTTTACATTGGCTTTGAACATATCGCCATCTATTATTATTTCAAATATACCGCCCTGAAGCTCAGTGAAGCTTCTTGCGATAGAAAGCCCGAGACCGCTGCCATCTGTGGAACGGGAGTTGTCGCCCCTGACAAATCTTTCTGTAAGCTCATCGGGTGTAAGATTCAACTCATCCTTGCTGATGTTTTTTACGGAGAAAAC